>JAUWBY010000107.1 GCA_030609605.1 Candidatus Eiseniibacteriota bacterium | reverse complement strand
ACGTGCTCCAGCCATGTGTCCTCTTTGTCGCTTATCGGAATCGATCGAGAAAGAAGCAGGCCCCCTGAGGCGTACACCGAAAGATGAGCGAACGACCGTCCCAGCTCCAGCACAGCCACCACCCCGCCGTTCAGAAATCCCTCAGCATCGACTTCGTTGAGGAGCGCCAGAGTTGTGAGGTCGACCACTGCCGGTTCGGCGCCCAGTTCGGAAAGGAGCCGTACATGCTCCTCGACCATCCCCTCATGTGCAGCGGCAAGCAGAACGTGCATGCTGTCCTCGTGGTTGGATTCACTGCGCTTCAGGCGTGCACATGCGATATCCGCCCCGGCCGCGTCAAACGGGATATGTTTCCGTGCCTCCCATGTGGCTGACTCGTAGAGTTCTCCGTCGCTCATTTTCGGGAACTCCACATGCTTCACACTGACGTTGGTGCCGCCAACGGAACTCACTATCGTTCCCGCCTTCTGCGGCTCAACCCCCAACCCGACAAAAGCCCTGGTGATCGCGTCGATAGTGGCCTGCCTCGCATCGCTCTCCGAAGCATCGGGGTTTCCGACGCCCTGAATCTCTGTGACGGCCGCTCCGAGCAACTTGCTCACACCTCGTTCGTGCGCAAGGCGAACAATCTTCACGCTCGAACTTCCTACATCAACGCCCGTGACAACGCACCTCGAGCCGGTGAACATGTTTCCTCCTCATGCTTGATGTCAGCCCCGGTTGCGACAAACAGCCACCGCTTCGATGCGGATGCCTTGGTCGTCCTCAGAGAGACCACTGGTTCCCATGTCGTCCTCAAGCCTCACCCTGATGATCAGCTTCTTCTGATCGGGGGAAGCGAAATTCAGGCTGGTGATGCGATCGAGCAGCACAACGCCCGACTGATTCGTGAGCTCTGTTCCGGCGAACGAGTAGACGTTCATAAGGCTGTCCGCTCCTCCAGTGCGCCTGTAGACGCTCACACTCGTCCCTGGATTGCTGACGATGACGCTGCTGCCCTCGCGAATCTCGTCCATCATTCCTTCTACGACTACGCTCGCTTCGCGCTGCACGTTCAGCCTGGCCGCAGTGTGATCCCAGGTCTCGATCGAGTTGACGTACATCCCGACCGCTGCCAGGATAATGAACCCAGCCAAGAGAGAACCTATCATCACTTCAGAGAGTGTCATTGGCCGACTCCCCTGGACCCTGTCCTGATGAAGGTCATCCTCACTCCCATCACTGAGAAACAAGCGTCGAGAGCCATACGTGATCTCTCGGTCCTATCCTCGGCCACTCGACCGACACCCGCAGAATCTTGCACCTCGTGGTCACTCCTCCGCCCGACCACGTGGTGTCTACGACGGTCCATGTCATGTTCCCGATCAGATCGTCCTGCGTGTCCGGAGTTCCCCTGTCGTCCATCAGCACGGACGGATCGTTGGTCGGGTGATTGCCCACCGTCATATTGAGACTCGTCCAGTCGGCATCCACGCCCTGCGAGCCATAGCCCGCGTACATGAGTTCCTCCATCTTGAGTTCGGCCAGCTTCAGAGCCGCCCGTCTCTCTCCACCGGTCTCAACGAGCATTCGCCCGCTGAACAGCATCTGGTAGAGAAAGATGACGACTATGGAGAAGATGACCAGCGCGACCATGTTCTCCATGAGGCTGAAGCCTCGCTCGTTCCGAATCACTCCGCTCACGTTTCCTTCCTCCGTTTCCTCACGTCTCCCGAACCATCCCGAACGGGAACCAGCCTGGGCCGCCACGTGACGGCCCAGGCAGCCCGACTACTACCAGTTAGCCTCCTCGAAGGAGCCAGTTCCGGCATCGCCTTCGGAGCCGTTGGCGCCGTCCTGCGTCCAGTCGATCGTGGCGCCGGCCGGAGCCCATGAACCGCGCTCCGTGGCCCTGGCCCGGTATCCAGCGGCCCCGAGATTCGACAGCGCGTACCTGAAGTACTGCGCGTTATCGACATCTTCAGCCGCAAGGAAGCTGTCGATAGTTCCACCTGCGTACGTTCCGTTCTTCTGGAAGTAGACCTTCGCACCGGCATTGATCGCGTCAATGATGGCGTAGGCCTCTGTCTTCTTGCCTTCCTTGATGTAGTTCATGTAGACGGGCACGCCGATACCGGCGAGCACCATGACGATGATTACGACTACCATGAGCTCCATCAGGGTGAAACCCTTCTGGTTCTTGAGCTTGAACATCATCTGCCTCCAAAGACTGTGTTTCTGCCTACTCTGTCACTCTTGCTTCCCTGCCGCGCCTATGCTCCCGGCAGGCCTTTCGATTCTCTCGATACTCCCCCCTCGTTGATATGCCTCTGCAAGTTGCTCTCCTGTTTGGATGAACCACTAGTGGTTGCCTCGCCTTAACGCCTGGCCCATCGTGAAGATCGGCATGAATGTCGCGACCACGACAAACGCGATCATGCCTCCCACTATCACGATCATGGTCGGCTCGATCATCGACGCGATCGTATCGATCGCTGCCGCGCTCTGCTTGTCGTAGTAGCCTGCAATCTCCGTCAGCATCTCACTCAATGATCCTGTCTCCTCACCCGTAGCCACCATCTGGATGACTATCTCGGGGAAGACACTCGGCCCCTTGAATGCAGCCGACAGGCTCGAGCCACGCGATATCATCTCGATCATCTGATCTGTTGCGTGCGTAATCACACTACTTCCCGCTGTTCCTCCGGCGAGCCTGAGAGCTTCGATGATGGGAAGGCCGCTTTCCACGAGAACGCCGAGAGTCCGCAGGAACTTGGCCAGCACGACCTTCTTGATGATTCCGCCGACGGCAGGCAGGCGCATCATCATGGTGTCCAGGAGCAATCGCCCGGACTTCCTGCGCATGAGCACCTTCCACGCCACGACCATGCTCACCACCACCAACGCCACGAGCCAGAACTTCGACACGGCGAAATCGCTGATATCGACCACCGTCTGGGTCAGGACCGGGAGATCCACGCCGAGCTTCGAGTAAACGGCGGACATCATCGGGATTATCTTGAGAAAGATGAGAGCGGAAGTCAGTATCACGAAGACGATCATGAAGACCGGATAGGCCATCGCCGACTTCACCCTGCGCTTGATCTCCTCAACGCGATCCAGATACTCGGCCAGCTGTCGCATGATGGCATCGAGGTTGCCGCTTTCCTCTCCAGCCATGACCAGGTTGACATAGAGATCCGAGAATGTCCCCGGCTGTTGTGCCAGAGCGCCGGAGAACGTCTCACCTGCCGACACTTCATTTGCCACAAGCTTGAGCGAAGAGGAAAGAACCGGATCCGTGCCGTCCTTGGAGAGCGCATGGAGAGCACGAACGAGCGGAAGCCCGGCTCGGAGCATCGTGGCAAGCTGGCGAGTCACGAGCGACACGTTGGCCGCCTTCGCCTTCTTCGTGAAGAACGAGCTGCCGTCGAGCAGTTTGCTTCCTATTCTTTCGCCGGCGCGCCTGATGGAGAGAACAACGAGACCGCGAGCATGGAGAATGTCCGCAGCCGCTTGAGCGGACTCGGCACTCAGAACGCTCGACATTCTCGCGCCTCCAACACTTCTGGCGACATACTCGAAATCCGTCACGATTCCTCTCCTCTACTCGGTCACCGCGCTCAATGATTCCTCAAGCGTCGTCACGCCCTCTTTCACCTTCGCGAATGCGCTCTCCCTCAACGATCTCATCCCTTGTTCGATCGCCAGGGTTCTCACCTCATCCGCTGATCCGTGATTGAGAACCAACCGTGTGATCTCCGGTGTGCTCTGCATGAACTCGTAGACTCCGATTCTCCCTCTGTAGCCACGCCCACTGCAGTGCTTGCAGCCCGTGCCGCGGTAGAACGTGGTACCCTCGAGCTCGCCGTTCTTGAGCGATGCCATGACCGCTGCGTCTGGTTCGTACGGCGCCTTGCAGCTCTCGCAAACCCTACGGATCAGCCGCTGCGCCATCACCATGTGGACCGAACTTGTCACGAGATACGGCTCTATCCCGATGTCGACCATACGCGTCAGCGTGGAGGGCGCATCGTTCGCGTGAACCGTACTCAGGACAAGATGCCCTGTCAGCGCCGCCCTCACTGCGAGTTCTGCAGTCTCCAGGTCCCGGATCTCGCCGACCATGACGATGTCCGGGTCCTGCCGGAGTAGTGCTCTGAGTCCACGTGCAAAGGTCATTCCAGCTTTGTTATTGATGGAGACCTGATTGATGCGGTCCATGTGGTATTCGACCGGATCTTCAAGGGTCGTGATGTTCTTCCCCTTGCGGTCGAGCTCACTCAGACCGCCGTACAGCGTCGTCGTCTTCCCGGAACCTGTGGGGCCACTTATCAGCACCATTCCGAAGGGCCGCGAAAGCCCCTTCCGGAAAAGCGCCAGAGTGTCATCCTCGAAGCCCAACTGACCGAGATCGGTTGAGAATGCCGACCGGTCAAGAAGCCTCATCGCCACCTTCTCACCGTGCACCGTTGGAAGAGACGAGACCCTGACATCGACACTCCGATTCTCGATGCGAATCGTGAACCGGCCATCCAACGGAACCCGGCGCTCCGCCACGTTCATGTCCGACAGGATCTTTATCCTGACGACGATCGCATCAGTGAACTGTTTTGGGGGAGTCAAAGCATCGTAGAGGATTCCGTCCACCCGATAGCGGACGACCACTCTGTCCTCCGTCGGTTCGATATGTATGTCAGTGGCGCGTTGGGCAACCGCCTGCCCGAGGATCAGGTCGACCAGACGGATAATGGGCGCGTCTTCGGCTTTGTTTATCAGTTCCTGTTCACTGAGATCTCTGCCCGCCATCTCATCGACGCCAAGCTCGACTCTGGCTCCCTCGACCGCATCTGCGATGTCACGCCCTGCAGTAGCGGACGTGTACGCCGCGGCCAGGGTCGCATCTATGTCGGCGGCCCGACCTACCTGGAGAGCGATATCCAAGCCCGTTGCAACCCGGATATCGTCGATGGCCACCATGTCAAGAGGATCCGCTATCGCGACCGTGAGAGTCATCCCATCACGGCTCACAGCGACGGCGTGGTATCTTCTGGCCATCTGCTCAGGAATCAGCAGCGTCGTTTCGGGCTCGGCAGATATCGCATCAGGAGCGTAGAACACACGGAGATCGAGCTGTGAGGCAAGGGCGCTGACTATGTCGATCTCCGACACGCGCCCCGAGCTGATGAGTGCCTCGCCGAGACGCTCTCCTGTCGACTTCTGGCGAGTCAGCGCCTCGCTTAGGCTCTTCTCGTCTATCACGCCGGCAGATATGAGCACATCACCAAGCCGCATCTTGCTGAAGGAGAGGTCTCTTGTGCTCTCTGCCTGCGTCGCTTCGCTCTTCATGTGTCGTTCTTCTTCCATCGCAGTCTTCCCATTCCTACACGGACGGCAGAACCTCGGTCCAACGGGTTATGAGATAGCAACCCGTCTCAGGATAGAACGGTGGCGCTTCACTCTGCATACGTGTGTCGTAGTGGTACTGCCTGCTGTACCCGTGGACGATCCATCCAGCGATCTCGAACACGCAGACCCGCCCCCAGTGACTCTGTGTGATCGACCCGTAGACGATGAGATCGCCTCTCGGGCTGCCCACGGCGGGGTCCTCAACCTCGAACGAGCTCTGCAGTGCGATCATTGCCGCGTGGATCTCGCAGTCGTTGTCGTTCGGCGTCGTCCTTGAAACGATGATGTTCCCTCTCGAGACGAGCCCCAGCATGTCGTCACAGCCCGGATTCGGACCGCTTCCGGGAGTCGAGTCCAGGTAGAGCACATCGTCCCGAATGCAGATATTCCCCTCGCTCCCGATCGTCAGACGACCGTCGAGCGTACCTTCCAGCCAGACCGTTTCCTCGGCCCAGACAAGACCGTTCAGGGTTGTCAGGTTCACGTCAACCCAACTGCTGTGGACGTAGTGATGGCCCTGCCTTCTGTACGAGCGGTAGCTCAAGAACCCGTTCGCCCCGTTTCGCGCCAGGACGATCTCATACCGGGCTTGCGCGCCGATCAGATTGCCCAGCAGGAGTCCACCCGACTGCGCCGCCCCGCGGAGATCTGTGCGAAGCTTGTTGCGGTTCGGGACAGGGATCCTGTCGACGCTGACTTCGTACCCCTTCTCAAAGGTCGGTCGACTCCAGGGGAACATCAGGATCCTGTCCCTGGTTGTCGTAACCTTGTCACCGAACCACGGGTCTCCGTTGATGCGTATCCAGTTGTTGCAGTGCACCAGCCCATCAAGATTGTCGTTGCTTGTGAACCACCTGAAGAAGTTCGACTGGTTCGTGAACCACAGGTACTTCGCAAATGTCTCCTTGCCGATCGTCACGTGTATCTCGCTCTTGACGCCGTTGACCTGGCCTATCGACACAACATCGTACTTCGTGAAAGTCGAGCCCATGCCTCCGGCGCTTCTGAATGTGGTCGTGTACTCCCCGTGACCGAGAGCTTCAGAGGTGAAGCTTCCGCTCGCCGGATACTGCGGTGGAGTTCCATTCATCTTCGCGGTGAGGTATGCCTTGGTGCGTTGGATTCCGGCTTCGGCCAGGTAGAAAGCCTTGGCTTCCTCGGCCTGGTACGTCACGAGATCGTGCTCGGCCGTGCCGAAGATAAAGAGCGCGGCTCCAATCAGCAGCACCGCCGTCGTCAGAGCCATGACGGCGATGAGCGATGCCCCTCGCTCTCCGCTGCCGATCTTGCGAAGTCGCCCGGATCCGTCCTGTTTGAAACCCAGCAACGCCGCTACGAATAGGTTTCTCATCAGTTAGCCCTCCATGCACTCCATCCGAGGCCACCGTGCCCCCACGCACGGCTCTCCCCGTTGCGATACTAATGCAACTCTCATGCCATAGCCGATCGGGTGGGCGATTCGCTGGATCCGGCCTGCTACTGGGCGTCCAACGCGTCCGACCGATCCGCAGGGTGATTCCCTCAGGCACAGCACGGAGGCCGCATCGCAGCGATTGCGTTGTGCAAGAAGCGTATGGAGTGAATTAGATTCGGGAATGCACGGGAAGAGTGAGCTAGTACGACGACCGAGAATCTACGAGCGCCCGCAGTCGTTGTACAAAGGCAAGCGCGAGGCCTACTCCGCTCGCGGCCAGCGCCAGCCATGCGATGAGGTCGCCGTGGCGCGTGTAGAAGGTTGTCTCAGTCAGTATCGGCAGGTCGGCCATGAGGAAACCCCGCGTGAAGATCTCGCTCTTGGTTGTGACTCGTCCGTACGGGTCCGCGAAAAGCGACACTCCGCTGTTCGCACTCCTTGCCAGGCTCCTCCGGTTCTCGACGCACCGCATGAGGGCCATCGAGGCGTGCTGGAACGGCATTGATGAGCGACCGTACCAAACGTCATTGGTGACGTTGACCAGAAGCTGCGCTCCGTCGCAGACGAAACTGCGCACGAGTCCGGGGAAGATCGATTCGTAGCAGATCAGCGTGGAGAACC
>JAUWBY010000002.1 GCA_030609605.1 Candidatus Eiseniibacteriota bacterium | reverse complement strand
GAATGTACGGTCCATCCGGGCTCACCGCCGTAACTCCCGCCGCAAGACCAAGCAGAAGACCGGCCGCCGTCAGAACTGCAACCAAAGACTTTGAGACACAGCTCATGGTCGTCGGCTCCCTTTGTGGTGGAACTGCCGATGCGTAATCTATTGAGCTTCAATGTACCATAATAGCACAGCTCTCGGAGAAAATCAATGATGAGGCAATGTTCAACGAGTTCATCCACGACAACGGCTCTGTGGACCTCCTTGTGACTCAAGATGGTCTCTATTCCACAAGCGCAATTGCAGAGGACACTCTTGCTTCGCAGTTACACAGGACATTTGTGCCTAGCTTACACACACACCACACAAGCACTTGACATGCCAGCTGCCGCAAGCTATACTGACTCCACTGCTGAGGTTGCGAGCCCCGTCAGCTATGGTGTTCCATAGACAGAGACCCCTCACACGCCTTTCGGGCGAGAGAGGAGAGTCGCAGATGCGTCTGCTGCTTACGCTCGCACTGATCCTGCTCGTGGCCGCAGCGGCCTCCGCCGACCAGATCTTCGTGTGGTTCTTCGGAACCGGCTACGGCGACTTCATCAACGACAGCCCTCCGACGTTCACCGGTGCCATGGACCCGGGTGGCGACATCACCGAGGGTTCCTGGACCATCACGGTCCCGGATCTCCTCTGGCCGGATACTTCGATGCCGGCTGCCCGAACGCAGTACTTCTGGGACACGTTCTTCGCCGACAATTACACGCCCGGAACGCCCGGCTACTGGATCGGGTACATCGACGTCAACCACGGCCTCCCCGAACAGAACTCGCTCCATATCGTTGACGACACGTTCAGCGGGACGATGACGGGCGTCTGCACCATCCAGATGCTTGTGACGGACGACGACAACGACGGCGTGCTCGATGATGACGAGTTCTGCGCTGGGAGCTTCAGCGGATGCATCGTCATCATCCGGCAGGGCACTGGCATCTACGAGGGCTACGTCGGCACCGGCAGCTACAACGGCTCGTTCACTGTGAACTGCCCGGAGACGCTGCAGACGTGGCACTTCGGGATGTACATCTGGATCGACAACGTGGTGCCCGTTGAGGGGCGGTCTTGGTCCGCGATCAAGGCGCTCTACAGGTAGATCCAGCAGACGGCCCGCGTTTCGAGGAGTCCCAGAGTTCTAGGCGCGTTCAGAATGGGCCGTGCGTCTCCCGCGGCCCGACGCATCGATCGTCAGCCTGCCGCCCTCGGAGGCGTGGCCCAGACGCGGCATCCACGATTCCAGAAACGCTGCCATTCCGGGAATCCTCAGTCCCGCGCTCAGCGGCCCAGGACCGAGCGCGTGCAGAAACCTACCCAACCGTATCGAATGGCTGATCACCGGCAGGATTTCCGCGACGGCACGCCCGCGGTAGATAGTCGAAGCGTCGTCTCCACCGTTCAGCGCCTGTCTGATCGATTCCGCCGCCAGACGGCCGCTCGCTATCGAATGGGAGATCCCTTCGCCGGTGATCGGATCCGCCAGTCCGGCAGCGTCACCCACAACGAGGACGCGCCGCTTCGCGAGACTCGCCGATCCGACCGCCGCCGGCGTTGGCCGCGCGAAGTGACCCTCCACCCTCCAGGAACCAAGACCCCGTTGTTCGATGAACCGATCGACGTCGCGGATGTAGTCCGGACCAAGCGCGGCACCTCCACAAACGCCGACGTTCAGATGATCCCTCTTTGGGAAAATCCAGCCGTATCCTCCCCGACGCACACCAGCATCGATGATTGCCCTGTCGAGGAAAGGCTCAAGATCGGAAAACGTGTTTGGGAATACCCGCGCGTATGCCGCCCCCGAGAGCCTGAGTGACGGAATGCCCACCATACCCTTGAGACAACCCCGAACGCCATCGGCAGCAACAAGATAGGGCGCGCTCAGACTGCGAGAACCGGCCGTGACCTCCACATGTGCGCCGAGATCAATGGCGGAATCAACTGCGACCCCGAACTCCACACGCGCGCCTGCGGATATCGCCCGCTCGGCGAGGTACTGGTCGAGTTCCTTCCGCGTGGTCGTCGCGATAGTTGTGTCACGCCCGGTCCAAGTCACGGTCACACGTGGGCCGACCAAGAACTCACTGGTTCTGATGTTGTGATGGATGATGCCGTCGATGGATGAATCGAGCAGGCGGAGGACCCTCGACGTGAGCCCACCGGCGCACGGCTTGGAGCGCGGGAATACCTCCTTCTCAAACACCACGACACGAAGACCGAGCTTGGCGGCACGCTCAGCACAGCTGCTGCCCGCAGGTCCTGCACCCACCACTATGAGGTCGAATTGCCCGCTCACGTTACTCCAGTATCAGTTCGCCGAAGCTCCTCGGGTTGTAGTCTATCGGAACCTGCCAATCGGCCTGAGACTGGGTCCGGTGCTGCTTGCGACGGAAGTTCAAACCCCAGACTCCGGCCTCTTTTGCACGGACGCCGAATTCGCTGAACGGCATTCCCACCTCCGCGCACCAGCCTTCGTCCGTCATCCGACATACGATTTCATACTCTCCATCCCACGACACATCAACCGTGTATCGGATATCCTCGTCGAACGTTATCTTCTGGTCGAAGACCGTGCCTAGTGGGTTTATGTACACCTGGTAGACAACCATCTCCTCTCGGTCCGGCTGGAAGAAGAAGCCAATGCAATCGTCCGTGTAGATCGGACCGTCCCGTTCCTCGACTGCGGCCTGAATGCTCTCCGCCTCGGGGTCGTTGCAGATGGCCATCACATAGAGATTGTCGGCGTCATGTGCAAAACCGAATACTGTCTTCCCCTCGACCTCATAGCCTTCATACGCCGGGTAGAATCTCGACACAAAGGCGGACGCCGGCCAGTCATCGGCTGCCGCGTCGATCCCAGGAGCCGACGAGAGCTTGTGTGCAGAAGCGGACCTCACGACGCGGAGCGGTACGGTGGCTTCAATGGTCCCGCCGTTCGTCAGAGGATAGGTCACGCTGAAGTCCGGAACAGGATATAGCTCCCCGGAGTTGAGCACGCGAACTGGAAACTCGCCTATCTCACCTGGAGCTACGTTGACATCGAACGACTCCGGGGCGGCCTCCCACCCCTCCGGAAGACTCCAACCGGCTTCATCCTGGACCGCGACGATTCCTTCATTCGCGATCGTCACGGTCACGTCCACCCACTCTTGCGCGCCTTCGGCCAGCGGAATGCTGCTCACTGAGACGAGACTCCCCTCGATCCTGGACATCTCGCGCTCGTTCGCGATCGTGTTGACGTCCCATGGATACACGCTTCCCGCGTGTATGATTGCGAGGTCATGGCCATCATCGCCAACCGTGACCCACGCGAACTGGAAAAACTCCCCACGCGCGACAGGCTGGCGATCCTGTCGGTACATGTGACCGCCGGAACTGCCGATGCTCGAGTACAGGATCCCATCGTATTCGCCTGCGAAGTAGTGATGGTAGTGCCCGGTGAAGACGGCATCCACACCGTACTCAACGAGAAGATCGTGCACGCAGTCCGTGCGCCCGTTGGCCGTCGAGGCCTCCCAGAACGGCTTGTGGTAGAAAACGAAGGTCCTGGCCGCCTCACGGTGGGTTTCGAGATCTTGAGTGAGCCAGATCAGCTGCTCTTCGGGGATATCCGACCACGACCCCAGTCTGCTGTTGTCAAGAACCACGAAGTGGGTGTTCTCGTAGTCGAACGAGTAGTATGGCGCGAACCCGGTCTTCCGGGTGTAGAGGGAGCTGGACTTGTCGCTCCATATGTCGTGGTTGCCGGCGGTCAGGTAGTAGGGAGCTTCGATCTCGCCCAGGAATACCAGCACGGAGTCCCATTCGGCACTCGCGGCCTCCATGTCCTCAGTAACACCCTCTATCTGGTCCCCCACAGTGACGACGATATCCGGCTTGAGCAGGTTGATCTCATCGATGATGGCCGGGTACACGCCTTCCGTGTGTCCACCCGTCCTGTCGCTCAAGATTATCATCCGGTAGGTCGGATCCTCTTCCGCCACCGGCGCTTCCGTTGCGATATCGGTCGCAGCGCATCCGAGTCCGGTCAGAGCCGCGGCGAAGACCATCCCGGCTACCAACGCCATCGCGCGCCTTCGCGGAGCCGACATTGTGCCCTCCCTTCGATTGACCACGTGTTCCCAAACACTCATGCAGATGCTAGTCCCGCCGATGCCCGTTGTCAATCCACACCGGACGCAGAACAGATGCTGAATTGACCCGCAGGGATTCCGTGCCAATTCCCACGCGTCACTCGCAAGATCTGCTCGCGACAAGAAGGGCTCAACTTTATGTTTGACTCCAGCTAGCGTGTTGCTAGTATCTTACTCGTTCGTCTTCGAGCCACCCACCAACGACAGCGCGGAGGATTACAGGGTGCGCATCTGTCCAGAGTGTGAGACCGTTTACGAAGAACCGGGCATCGAGATCTGCCCAAACTGTGATGTACCCCTGATGGACAAAGTCGAGGAGCCCGACGCAGCACCGGCTGAGGATGACAGCAACCTTCCCTCGGACGGTCTCATCGTCATTGAGTCAACAGACGACGAAGACAGGATCGGTCTTCTTCGAGAGCTGCTCGAGGATGGCGGCATCCCCTGCTTCCTGAGCGATGAACTCTTCACGGAAGAACCGATCATGATGGAGAAGATGGTGATGATCCCGCGCGAGATGGAGAACGACGCACGGAAACTCATCAGGAACTACTTCTCCTGACGGCGTCATCGACGCAGGCTCAGATCAAGGCAGAGCGGAACGAGGCGAACCGTCAAGGTCCCGCCTCGTTCTTTCGTTTCGAAAAGAGACGTGATGTCCATTCGTGCGCCGGCGTGCCGCCGGCCCTACGCCATGGAGAGCGCTATCGTTTGTGACCTATCATCCTGAGGAACTCCTTGCGCTTCTCCGTCTCCTCGGCCCCCTCCACCCCCCGTGGACCGTAGCCGTCGATAACACCCAGAACGCCCCTACCATCGGCGCTTTCGGCTACGATCACTTCGACGGGATTCGCGGTCGCACAGTAGATGCCGCACACTTCCTGGCACACCTTGACCGCGTTGAGGACGCTAATGGGAAACGCCTCCTCCATGACTATCACGAACGTATGTCCGGCTCCGACGGTCTTCATAATCGCAACCGCCACGTTCTCGAGTCGCTCATCGCTTCCGTCGTGACGAACGAGACACAGCCCGGATGCCTCGGCGAACGCGATACCGAACTTCACAACCGGAGAGGACGTCACCATAATCTCGTACAGATCTTCGACGGTCTTGATGAAGTGACTCTGCCCAAGGATGATGTTCGACCCCTCGGGGAATCCGATGGGAATGCTCCTGAGCTCCACGGGTTCCTCCTTGATTCCAGTCTTCCAGAGCGTCGTCGCGTGTGAGTTGTCCCGCACGTGGTTGTGCGCCGACAGTTGCAGACGTCTTCGTCATCATACTGCGGTTCGTGACTAGAGTGAAGCGCCCAGCAGTTGACCGACGGGGTCGTATGCGTTTAGACTGTGGCAATGCGTGGCTCATCCAGGAGGAACGAGTGCGGGTTCTCTACATCTCAGAGGTCCAATGGCTGTCGCAGGTGTCGCGGAAGCACCAGATGATCCGGCGATTTCCGCGGGACTGGGAGATCATGTTCATCTCACCGATCAACTCCAGCGCAGGCGACAACAGTTTCAGAGAGAGAGAAGAAAGAGTTCCCGCTCACGTACGGTACGTCTCGATTCCGCTTCCGAAACCTGATTCCTACATTCCGCCGATCCGCTCTCTCACCCGGTATCTCACCGCGGTCGGACGCCGCAGAGTGCTCCGGGCAGTGAGAGCATTCAAGCCCGACGTCGTTGTATGTTCCTACATATGGGCAGCGCCTTTCGTCTCCGACATCCAGCAGATGGGCGTTCAGGTCGTCTACGACTGCAACGATCTCCATCCTCAATTCTATCCGTGCCGCCGGGAGGAGGCGGAGGAGATGTTCCGGATGATGACGTCGTCGGTGGACGAGATCATCACCTCATCGGAGCACCTGAGAGACGAATGCGGGCGCGGGCGCCTCATCGGCAACGGTGTTGACCTCGACACATTCAAAGGAAGGTGGGAGACTCCGATTCCTGAGGTCATAGTCAGGAGCAGGGTCTCCGATTGCGAAGATCTCGTGGTCTATGTGGGATCGATCAACGACAGGATCGACTTCGGGATCCTGCGGCGCATCCTTGAAGTGTTTGCGGAACGCCACGAACGGACAGGTCTTGTTCTCGTCGGCAGGCTCTTCGATTCGGCGAGACCCGAAAAGACTGCTCTCGAGCGAGCGTTCCCGGATTCCGTGCTCTTCACCGGAAGAATCGCGTACGAGAAACTCCCGTCCATCATGTCGGCCGCCGTGGTAGGAATCGCACCATTCGTGATGATACCATTGACGGAGGCCATCAACCCGAACAAGCTCTACATGTACGCGGCAATGGATCTCAACGTTGTCTCGACTCCCTTCTCCGACGAGATCCGGCGACATGAAGGCGATATCTACATCGCTTCTGATCCTGGCGAGTTCGCGTCCGCGGTAGAAAAGGCGATCGGCGACGATGAACGCCGCCGATCGATTCGCGAGAAGATTGCGCTTCCGAACAGCTGGGATAAGCGGGCGGAGGAGTTTGCCCACGTTCTGTCCGGCCTCAAGCGCGCGGGCTAGCCTGCCTGGCGTGGCTCTTCTTCCCGCGGTTCACCCTCAAACACCCTGCCGGATGAAGACTCTTCCTCTCCACGCTCACGGGCAAGGAACGGAACAATGTAGAAGTAGAGACTCTCCGCTGGATGGTAGTAGTCGAGCTCCAGTGTGTAGCTCTCCGATTGATAGCCCGAAGCGTGGACGGTGACTCTAAAGACCCTGTCCTCCGGACCCCCACGACCGCCTCTATAGAGATACCCGCCGTAGACCGAAGTGTAGCCGGAGCCGTTGACGGGCCACGTTCCTATGTAGTCCCAATCCCACCATTCGGCCTCACGCAGATCGACCGACGCCCAATTGATGGGCCCACCCGTGTAGTAGTCGAGCGCGTAGACGTGGATCTGCGACATTCTCGGCGGGTAGTGGTCGCAGTCCCAGCACCACGGACAGACTATGCACCCGGAAATAACTGCCGGTAGAATCACTACCGCTGCAAGCAACCAGAGTTTGCGCACTGTCGGTCTCATCTTCAAGACCTCCTCTCGTCCAGCCTCTCTCCAACCCGGCTCTTCATTCCCGATCCGGCCGCGCGCGGCATGGAACGATCGAATGTGATTCCCTAGCAGCCAGTCACCTTGACCCTGAATCGGATCGACTTGATGCGGTGAGGTTTCCAGGGACTGGCCTTGATCAGTTTGATATCGGTGATCTCTATCTCCACATTGAGCGGCCCTGTGGTAGTTACGAACACGCTTCCCTTCCTCGGGACCTCTCCGTGCTTGCCTTCGACATCGAGACGAAAGAGCGTCTCTCCACCCCAACCGCTGTTCCAACTCAGTCGCCCGATTATCTCAGTAGGATCTCCGCGTCTGCTCTCGGTGCAGTCGATCGACACATATGCTGTCTCGTCGCGGCACCGTATCTCCCGAAGAAACGCGTCGGAGGGACGGCTCATGCGGAAGTGATCATTCAGGAGCAGTCTTCCTTGCCAGTGACCGTTCCACGAACCCGCGTTCCAGTCATCGCCGTCCCAGCCATCGTCATCCCACTCATCGCCATCCCAGTCATCCTGTTCCCACAGGTAGCCGCCCCAGTAGTCATCGTCCCACCAGTCTGATGCCACCCTGAAGCTGACGGAGTCGTAGGCCCATCTACCCGGGTAGTTGTGCCAGTCAATGTGCACCGGCCACCAGTCGTGCCAGGAGCTCCCATGCGGCCCACCAACGACGACGCGTCGGCTAGACCCACCGGCAACAACGCGACCATTGGGCTTGCCGACAACGACGCGGCCACTGTGCGAGGAAGGACGGTCGTGTCCGCCCTCGATCACTACCCCGGCGCGTCCACCCCAGCCGCCGATCGAGCCGCGGAACACCCACGAGCGGTACGACGGAAGCCAAGGACCGTGTGATCCACTGGGCCAAGGGAGCTCGTGAGCGCAGGCTACTAGCGTCTCGATGCCCCCCGGCCCAGCGATGTGGAGGGTGCTTCTCCGATCATCCGGGACTCTGTACACACGCCCCGGATGAATCCTAGATGAGCTGGACCACCTGTTCGGATAGAGAACCTCCACCCTTCCGTCAGTCGTGTAGTCGAGTATTGTTACGTAGCAGGGGCGGTTGACCCGGAAGTAGACCCATATCCTTTCCCCCGGTCGGTACGACGCCCACTCGCCACGGTCTATCCACATGTCGATGCGAAGTCCACCCGGCTGATAGTAGTAGTAGATGTCGTGCGTATCATGCCAGTCACCCCAGTCTGGATTGGGACCGACAACAATGCGTCCCTGAGCGCCCTCTACTACAACGCCTCCGTGCGGCGCATCCGGCGGAACCCATACGTGCTCAACCTTCGGACGCTTGGGATACGGGTGTGCTTGCTGAGGCGCAGCCGCTCCAGTGCCCGGAACCACGATAACCTTCGGTGGCTCTGCGACGCCCACTCCCGGCCCCGGCACGACAGCAGGCTTCGGCGGCTCAACGGCGCTTGTTCCAGGAACGACAGCGGCCTTTGCTGGATCCACCGGCTCTGAGGGTCTTGCCTTCCCAACAGTCACTTCGGCGTGCGCGGGCAATGCAGTCAGGAACGCCACCAGAAGTGCGGCGGCCAGAAGCCAGTACATTGACCGGTGAAATGTCGAAAGCTTCAGCACTCGCGTCATCGGAATCACCTCCCTGGGGTCTTCAACGGTATCACGACCTGAGCGCCTCTTCCCGCTGACCATGCCCGTCTTCCCCTTGCTCAAGTCTTAGACGAGAACCCTTGGGGGGTATTCATGGAAGGACACGCGGGGCGGGGGCCGGCGGACTCCTGCTGTCCACACGTACTGCACAACTTGTGACGATACAGCACGACCCACAAACAGAACCGGTCGAACCATCGACTGGTCCGACCGGACGCACATCGCGTGCTGGAGAGCCTCCTGTGCTGCTCCTGCCCTATCCTTCTTCGACCCGCGCGCCTATCCAGCACATCCCCACGCGCTGCCTTGCTCTACCCTCTTGCGGAGAGCGCCAGGATGAGTACCCCTCCACTGATCGGGGGACCACCCAGTAGCACGGTGCCTCCGTTTTCAAGCCGTATCTTCGTCCTCAGTATGATCTCTTCTCTCGGCCGACCGCGTGCCGACCCGGCTACCTCTGTTCGGATGTCCTTCGAGAGAGTAACCAGCATCTCGATTCGACCCATCCCCTCTTTCTCGATGCGCTCGGGCCTCACCTCGAGTACGAAGTGCCCGGGGAGTTCCAGCCTTACAGAGTCGCCAAACTCGGTCTCAGATCTGACGAGTCCGAGAAACGAGTAGCTGTTGTAGGCGAAGAGCGACTTCAGTTTCGGCGCCAAGGCTTCGATCTCGGAGTCCATGACGGATCCGCCGGATCTGGAGAGATCCGCGGCGGAAACCGTTGCCGCAGAGATCGATGTCACCTCGACGGTCACATCTTTTGCAGGTGAGAGCGAAGAGGAAACCAGGATGGCGATCAGGCTCGTAAGGAGAACCTTAGCAATGATTCGCATAGCGTCCTTCGCTGGGTTCGCGCACAACACAACGCTCCACACATCTCATCCGACATGCGTGCGCATCAGCAACTCGACGGAATCGGCGACCCCTTCACTACATCACATCGCGCCAGGGCCGTTTCCTCTGATACTTCCGTCCACCTCGTCGGCGAACACCCAGATGATTGTCATCTCAGGATCGTTCGACGTAAAGGCCATCGGCGTGTAGCCGGCCGATAGCGTCTCAAGCGACTCAACGATACAGGAATCGCCGCCACCGGAGCCGGCAGAGCCGCCAATGATACCGAATGGACCAATGGCAACAAACGCAAGCAAGGCCACGGCGCAGACACCGGCCGCAGCAAGAGCCCTCCGACGTGGATCCGCGTGGACGGGCCTGGCTTCACGAAGCCGAGCGGGCCTCGATGCTTTCCTCTCCACTCTGTCGAGTTCCTGAGAGAGGATGCGGTCGAACCGCGTCCACTGCTCATCTGTGACCGGCGGCGCCGGCGGCGCCTCACTGAGGATTCTATCAGAAGCACGAATCGAGTCAAGCTCGCTCGCGCACTCACCACAGGAGGCAAGATGCTTTTCGACCTTCCGCCGAAGCCTCTCGGAAAGCTCGTTGTCGGCGTAGGCCGTCAGGTAGCGCTCTATGCGGCAGGTTCTCTTCATAGTCTACTCATTCCCAGTGTCAGTTGTCACATCAAGCCCGGCTTCTACGTACGGCTCGAGCATCGTTCTGAGCTTCTTTCGAGCGTAATGCAGTCGCGACATGACCGTTCCTATCGAACATCCCACGACGTCGGCTATCTCCTTGTAGGGCATTCCCTCTATCTCATACAGAACGAAGACCGCTTTGTGATACTCGGGGAGCGCATCGACCGCCTTCTGGATTTGCTCTCCAAGTTCCGACGTCAGGGCATCCTTCGCCGGTCCACCGGGACGCTTAACCGTGATCGGTTCACTGTCTGCGTACTCGGCAACCTCTTCAGGAACCGCCTGTGAGGAAACGGATCGTGACTGTTTCCTCGTGTAGTCGATGCAGGTGTTCATCGCGATGCGGTAGAGCCAAGTTGAAAATCTCGAACGTCCCTTGAAGCTCTTGATCCCTTTGAACGCCCTGATGAAAACGTCCTGCGCAAGGTCCAGAGCGAGATCCTGATCCTTGGCGAATCTGAATGCGACGGCGTAGACGACATCCTTGTACTCTGTTATGAGATAGTCGAACGCCTCACGATCACCAGCCTGGCTCGCTCGGATTTTCTCAAGATCGAGTTCCCTTGGGTCGCGCTCAGGCATGGTCCCTCGCAGCATCCTTAGACGGAGAGAGTTATGGGGTATTCACGCCGGCTATTAGTAGCGTATCTCCCCGTACTCACGGAGCTTACAGGTCACGATCTCCTGGATCTCGGCAAGGCGTTCCTTGGTCTTGGCCTCGAAACGCATCACAATGACCGGCTGCGTATTGGACGCCCTCACCAGACCCCAACCGTCTCCGAAGAGGATTCTGACACCGTCGACGTCTATCACGTCGTAGTTCGCCTTGAAGAACTTCACTGCCTTCTCGACCATCTCGAACTTGGTTGCATCATCGACGGTCTCACCGCGTATCTCCGGTGTCGCGTGATACTCGGGGATCGTACTCACCATCTGTGACAATGTCTCGTCCGTCCGTGACAGCATCTGGAGGATCCTGCAGGATGCGTAGACGGCGTCATCGATCGGGTAGAAATCGTCGGCCAGGACCATGTGCCCACTCATCTCTCCCCCGATCGGGGCTCCGGTCTCCCGCATCTTCTGCTTGAGAAGCGAATGGCCCGTCTTCCACATCGTCGGTGTCCCGCCGTGAGCCTCAATGTCCTCGATCAGCGCCTGTGAACATTTCACATCGAAGATGATCTCGGCCGGCCCCTTGGCGAGAACCTCTCGGGCAAGAAGCGCGAGTATCTTGTCGGCGAAGACAACCTCACCGTTTTCGTCGACCACACCGACCCGGTCGGCGTCGCCGTCGTAGCCGATGCCGATATCGGCGCCGTGTTCCTTGACCGCGGCGATGAGGTCGGTGATGTACTCCATCACGGTCGGGTCGGGATGATGGCCCGGGAAGTCCCCGTCAGGCTCGCAGAAGAGCGAGATCACCTCGCATCCGAGTCCAGTCAGAAGGTCTCTGGCAACGAGACTCGCGCAGCCGTTTCCGCAGTCAGCGACGACCTTGAGGGGACGTTCAAGATGGATGCGCTTACGCACCGCGTTCGTATATGCATCGAGTATCTCCGCAGTCGAACGGCTTCCCTCCCCCACCTCGTAGTCGGCGTCCTCGATCAGCTTCCGAATCTTCTGGATCTCCTCACCAAAGACCGAGTCCTTGCCGAGATTCATCTTGAACCCGTTCATGTCGGGAGGATTGTGGCTGCCTGTAATCATCATGGAGGCGTCAACAGGAAGCTCGTATAGCGTGAAGTAGAGAGCCGGAGTAGGCACTATGCCGACGTTCACGACGTCGATCCCCACCGAGTTGGCGCCCTCTGTGACAAGGGCCATGAACGGTTTCGTCGAGTGCCGGACGTCCCCACCCAGAGAGATTGCCTTCCCACCGTGCCGCCTCACATACGTACCGAAGCCACGGCCGATGTCGCGCACGACTTCGTCGGTAAGATCCGTGCCGACGACGCCGCGGATATCGTACTCCCTGAAGATGTAGCTCTTCATCTCGTTCCTCTCGATAGTCGCAGAAAACAGCTCTCGTTATGCGGTGTCACTCTTTCCCTGCTACGGCGTCCCGGGTGAACTGAGCTGCTGGGAGACCTCACGGCCGTCGCGCTCCGGCTGTTTGGGCACGGGCGGTCCCGTGCTGTCTCGCAAGTCCGAACTCAGGCGGAGTGCCCTTCTGATATCAACCCACCATCCTTCTGGGTTGACGCTGGCCAGTTCTACCCCCATCTTGGCTCTGCCCACTATCTGCACCGTCACGGTGACTGGACCTCCGCCACGCCTGCCGAGCCTGGCGTCGAAGACACCGAGTTCATTCACCGATTCGAGATTGATGACGAATCGCATCGGGTCCCGCTTGCCGGATTTGTCGAAGACGTAGAACGCCGTGCGCGTCAGTCTGACGTCGGCTCTGAATGGTCGGTTGCGCTTTCCGTTCACGAATCGAACATTGATTCCGGACTCCTCGCGAACGATGCCCTCTCGGAGCGCGCCCTCGTCCCACTGTTTCCGCGCCGCCGCAGCCTTTCGTTTCTTCCAGATCGCGCTCAGAACCGCGAACAGCGGAGCCGCACCGTATGGAATGGCAGAGGTGAATTTGCCTATCATCTTCCGGTCCAGCTCTATCACATCGCGCTTGAGGAAGATGAAGTAGCCAACGGCAATCGCGGCGAGAACAAACAACACCCATCGCTCGTCACGCTCTTCGGCCATTGTCGTGTCTCCTTACTGCGATGCCGGGGTCAGTTCCCCCGCCCGCGACGGCACTCTGAGCCCACTACCCGAAGGTCAACCCTATGCGGCTCTTGACCTCCGCCATCGTCTCCCTGGCTATCTTCTGCGCACGGTCGGAGCCGGCCAGCAGTATCTCCGTGATGGCATCGGGCTTCGCCAAGAGCTCGTTCCGCTTCTCTCTGAGCGGAGCGATGGTCTCCTCAAGGTGGGCAACCAGGATCTTCTTGCACTCTACACAACCGATGCCTGCGCTCCTGCACCCCTCTGCACAGTACTCCAGTTCTTCAGGAGTCGAGAAGATCTTGTGGTAGCTGTAGATATTGCAGATGTCGGGGTTCCCTGAATCGTCCCGTCGCTTCCGCGCTGGATCAGTCTTCGCGGTCGCTATCTTCTTCTGTATGTCCTTATCGGAATCGTCCAGATAGATACAATTGTCGAGGCTCTTACTCATCTTGTTCTCGCCGTCGAGACCCATTACCTTTGCCCCTGTGCTCAGTACCTCCGCAGGCTCCGGGAAGGTGTCACCGAAGGTCGTATTGAACTTCCTTGCGATCTCTCTCGTGAATTCGAGATGCGGAACCTGATCCTCCCCCACAGGAACTATGTGGGATTTGTAGAGCAGGATGTCGGCGGCCATCAGCACGGGGTAGTCGAAGAGCCCCATGCCGACCTCTCCGGGATTCTGTCTCACTTTCTCCTTGAACGTAGGGATGCGCGACAGACGCCCCATTGATGTCTGGCAGTTGAGTATCCACGCCAGCTCTGTGTGTTCGCTCACACGCGACTGGATCATGATGATGCTCTTGTCTGGATCAAGCCCCGCCGCAAGATAGCCTGCGGCCGCATCCAGAATGCGAGCGGACATTTCGCTGGGTTCGTACGGGGCCGTTATCGCATGATAGTCAACGATCCCGAACACGGGCTCATACTCATCCTGAAGCTCTATCCACTGCTTGATCGCACCAAGGTAGTTCCCGATGTGAAGCCGGCCACTCGGTTGTATCCCACTGAAGAAGTGTTTCTTCATCTCATCTCCCGGGCACAGGCAAGAGAGCCACGTAGTTCCCGCGCCCTTGCATCACGATGTCCTGTTCCAAGAACCCGCCGGCCCATCAGGCGGCGGGACGTCACATTGCTGCATACTATCACGGCTCCGTGCTCCGCTTCAAGTCGACCCCCACGTCGCCGTCGCATCCCGCTCCTACTCAGGCTCTGCCTCTTCAACTCCCTCAAGCTCGAGGATGAGGCCTCTCGCCTCATCGCAGACCGGATTCGCATCGAGGGCATCAAGGTACGACGACAGAGCCGCCTCGCTCGCACCGTTCGCAGCGTGAAGCATCCCGGACGCGATGTGGAAGCGCTCCATGGCTCCCCGCGATGCACCGTTTTCGGAAATGAGTCCCGCTGCGGTCTTGAGACTCAGGACCGCCTCTTCGGTCCGGCGAAGCTTGAGCAACACGATTGCGCGATCGCTGTGTCCCACAACATCACCAGACATGAGTTCAATGTAGCGGTCGAGGTGCTCAAGAGCGGCCGCGTCATCTCCCGCAGAGGTCTCGAGCCGCGCGACCCACAAGACGTATGATGCATTGTTGGGTTTCAACTCGATCGCGTTCCGAAGCGCCACTAGACCATCGGTGAATCTTCCTGAGCGCACGAGCGCTTCGCCGTAGCGATACTCGTACGCGGCTCTGCCGGGACTCAACGACACGGCTGCCCCGAACTCGTCAACGGCGGCTCTCCAGCGATTGGCCTTCGCCGCGTGAGCGCCTTGCTCAAAATGCAGCTTCGCACGCTCGATCTGATCAACTCGGGGGATGATCTTTCGCGCGTCGATGATTACCTGAACAGGCTCGAGTTCCGCCTCGATCTCGAACGACTGCGTAGCGCTCTCGATCGTCACCCACTCATCATACGTCCAACCACCTAGATCCAGAGTCAGAGGAACCGGAGTTCTGAAGAACTCCCCCGACTGGGTGATCGTTCCCCGCACGAGGTAGCCCCCGACGTCAGGTACTATCTCGTACTCAAGAACATACACCGGAAGATCTGCTCGGTAGATCCACTCGTAGAAGAACCAGTCAAGATCCTTCCCGGAGGCGTCAGAGAAAGCTCCAGCCAGATCGCGCAGGCCGGTGATCCCGCCCGCATGGTCTTTGGCGATCGTTGTGAGTGCCTCACAATAGGTATCGTGACCCAGCATCTCATCGAGCATTCCCATGACAGCGGATCCGCGCCCTCGTGCTATTCCCCGGTCGCAGTGCGCATCCGGAGCCGTACAGAGACTTAGGAGTACGCGTCCGGACGAGTCAGCGATCACCCGAGCAAACTGCCTGTGGCGAAGCGCCCGTCTGAGCATCGCGTCCTCTTCTCCGCGAACACCCTCCAGCCACCGGATCTCCGCGTGGGCCGCGATCCCTTCGGAGGCAAGTGCTCCTGCAGCGACCGAGTGCCCCCACCACGAACGGGCCAGCTCCAGTATGTATCTGTCGGGTGCCGGAGGCTCCACCACGCTGCTTCCATCCGTCCCCTTCTCCACAATGATCAAACCTGGGCCGGAGACGGCAGGGACGCCGAGCGCACCGATGGGAACCGTGAGCACATTCAGCCAATCGTACGGATATGGGCCGTGACACGTTTCAAGGAAGCGGATTGGCTCCTTCATGGTCTGAGCCGTCGGAGCAAGAGGCTGAGCAGGGCTCTCTGCATCAGGACTGTCGACATCGCGGAACTGGTGGCAGCCAAGGAAGAGCTTACCTACGAGTCCCCACGAGCTGTCAAGTGCACCGACAACAAGGGCCGCGGAGGGAATGGGGATCTCAGCCTGCCAGATATCCCCACCGGTGCACGAGGCCGAGGGAGTTGCCGGCAGAGATGCCATACCTGAAAGCGTTCCTGTGAAAAGACATGACTGACCCGCGGGGTATCTCACAGTAGCGCGGAACAGCGCAGCATCACCGGTCCACGATGATGGATACCAGGCATCCTCACCGGTGAGGATCACCAGGCCTCCGCCGGCGTCGTTGGGTTCCCAGGCCAGAGGCACCAAGCCTTCATACCTCACCAGAAATTCAACGACGGTTGACTCATCTCCGTGTGGTCTTGTGGTTCCGTCTGCGGGTGCCAGGAGCACTTCCAGTTCGCGTCCTCTGCGAACGAAGTCCAGGTAGTCACCGCTTGCAATCTGCAAGGAAAGAACTGTCAGAGCCTCGTTAAGTTCAAGCGCCATCGTGGAGCCTTTTACGCGCCCGACCAGGCGGCATTGACCCGACAACCATCCCCGCCCGGGATCCACACAGATGTCGATCTCGTACCGCTCCACATCCTGCACAACCAAGAGGCGCTCGCTCAGGGCTATCCTGCCGTCATCAAGAGCAAAGAGCTTCTCCACAGCTGCCGGGATGTGATCGGACATGGGTCCCGGAGTCGTCGCGCCGAGCGGCAGCGTCTGAGGCTGCTGCGATGAGACCGGGCCGGCAACGGTCACGGTGAAAGCGGCTATCGCGAGCAGGAGGAATCTTGTCATGTGACCTCCACAACCATAGGAATGTACAGAATCGTCCGACGGCGGCCATCTTAGCACCCTCGTTCCCACTCGGCAAGGCCGCGCCACGCGACCAGCCTTGACGGACACGGCCCGTAAAGGTATCATCAGCGTGCACGATAGGGAAAGGAGTTCAGCGATATGACACCGATATACAGCGACAAGGTACTGGATCACTTCAAGAATCCGAGGAATGTCGGCGAACTTGAGAACCCGGACGGGGTAGGCGTCGAAGGCAACCCCGTCTGTGGGGATCTCATGGAGATCCATATCAAGGTCGACGACAACCGCATCACAGATATCAAATTCAAGACCTTCGGATGCGGCTCCGCAATCGCCACCAGCAGCATGGTGACAGAGATGGCCAAGGGCATGACGCTCGAGGAAGCCCTCAACATCACTCGGAGCAGCGTCGCGAGCGCCTTGGATGGTCTGCCGCCCCAGAAGATGCACTGCTCCAATCTGGCAGCAGATGCATTGCACAAGGCGATCAAAGACTATATGAAGAAGCAGGAGGCAAGTGAGGGCGGAGACCCCGGCTCGTAGGGAAACAACGGAGATAGCGTCACCGCTGTTCCGGTGATTCGTTCGGAGCGGCAATCGGTTCCGGTAGCACGGCGTATGGAGGGATTGGCTATGGAACAGACCCCGCAGGCCCAGCCACAGGCGACCAACTCGCAGGCGATCAAACCGCATCGCGGCGGTGTCGTACTGACACTCGGCATCATCGGCATTGTTTTGTGCTTCATCACCGGTATCATCGCCTGGGTGATGGGGAAGAACGATCTTGCGGAGATGGCGCAGGGGCTTCGTGACCCCGAAGGTGAGGGCATGACCCGCGCCGGCATGATTTGCGGCATCATAGGGGTGGTCCTGGCCGCGATCGGGATCCTCTGGTGGCTCATTGCCGTATTCATCATCGGCACGACCGGCTTCATGGGAACCGCCGGCATGTAGGGATCCGTCTGGTTGAAAGCTGAGCTGGTTCGGGGAACATCCGGATACCGCGCCCCCGGTGCGGCAGTCGTTGCAGCGATCATACTGGTCGTGCTTGGACTTGCTGTCGCTTTGCTGGGGTCGTCACATGAAGGCCCCGTCATCTGTCCGTTCAGGGCGGTGACGGGGTTTTCCTGTCCAACCTGTGGGCTCATGAGAACGACAGATGCTCTTCTTCATGGCCGGTTCGGGGAGGCCGTTCGCACGAACCCGTTTGACGCGTTCTTCCTCATCATCGTCGTCCCGGCGGGCGCCGTGTTCTGGTTCTTGAATCTCACCTTCGGGTTGGCGGTGAGGATTTCACTCGGCAGGTCCGAACGTGCGGCCTTCTGGTGGGTTGTGGTGGCGGTGGTCATGGCCAACTGGGTCTACGTGCTGGTCACGCAGCTCTGACACAGGAATGCGCATCCGACCGCGCATTACTACTCGCTCACTCCGTAGATTTCATCGTAGGACCGATAGTAGCAATAGACTCTCCGCACGTAGTCCGACGTCTCCGAGAAGCCAATGTCTTCCACAAAGACATCAGGGTCAGAGGTTCCTCCGTACTTCCACCAGCGCTTCACGTTATGCGGCCCTCCGTTGTACGCGGCAAGCGCCCGCAACAGATCCCCGTCGAAATCTCCAAGCTGCTGTGAGAGGTAGTAGACACCGAAATGGACATTCGTCTCGGGATCGAGCAAGTGTGACAGCCGGAAGCCGCGGTGGCCGACCCGGCGCGCGATCCAGCGTCCGGTCGGCGGCATTATCTGTGTGAGCCCCCGCGCCCCGACCCACGATATCGCGTCGAACTCGAACAGGCTCTCCTGACGCATCAGTGAGTACACGATGTGCGACTCGAGATCCTGTTCCATGCACTCGATCTCCACGATCTTTGAAAAATGCCTGGGACAGATTTTCTTCTGCAGATAGACGGGAGCATCGCTCAGGCTCTCTGCCGGCGACATCGCGAGGATTCTTTCGGCGATACGGACGGCTCGCTTGTTGAGATTGCTGTTCTCACAGTAGGTCGCGAGTATGTCAAGAATAACCGGATCGGCACTGATCTCCCTCTCAAGGAGAGCCAGCTCACGTTCCGCCTCCGCGCGCATGTGAAGCGCGAGCATGTGATCGGCCCGAACCATGTGGGGTAGACTCATGAGGCGCTGCCGGGTAGCCATGCGCTCGACCGGAGCCAGAGCCCGCCCGGACCACTCCCCGACCCATCTCCCAAACTCGTCCGCCTCTCGTCCCCAGAGACGCGACGCAAAACCTCTCGTGGAGTCCTCAGGCAGAGTCGTGGCAGAAGGAGTTCGATGCAAAGCGTCGAGGGCGCCAAGGCGCTCAAGCGACCTTCGTCCGTAGTAGGAATCGCGATCAGCCTCAGCGGCTTCGCGATAGATCTCCACCGCTTCATCCGTGCGCAGAAGGATTTCGCGCACCTTTCCGATCCAGTAGAGGGCACGTGCCGTAGTTGTACCGTTCCCTCCCGCGTAGATATCAGCGAATGCCACCTCGGCCTCACCCAACAGGCCACGCTTGAACAGACACAGACCCGCCCTGAATCTTGCGTCGGCTACGTGCTCGCTTCGAGGATAGAGTCGGGCAAGCCCCTGGTACTCGTCGGCCGCCTCGTCCCACCTCCGCTCGTCCTCAAGCAGACGGGCCTTCTCCCACTGGGCATCGGCCGCTTCCGGTCGGTCGGGGTGAAGCTCGATGTACTCGTCATACGTCGCGAGGCTCTCTTCGACGCGGCCTGCCGCTCGGCGGCAGTAGGCCAGCTTGAGCCACGCGAGATCGTAGTACTCACCGTCACGATCGAACTCGACGGCGTCCTCGAACTTGCGGGCCGCCGTTCCATGGCTTCGCTTTCGTTGGTGGCTCCGACCGAGGAAGTAAGTGGCTTCCGCCGCGAATTCCCTCTCGTCATCGTGCCTGAGGTAGTAGCTGAAGAATTCCGCTGCATCACGGTAGAGCTTTCTATTATAGAGGACCAATCCCTGATGATAGCGGTCGGTGAACGACCTCGACAGTCTACGGCCTCTCTTCATGGCCTCGTGTGAGTGGCGCGATCTGGGATAGTCGTTGACCGCCGCCGCATAGCCGGCCTTCGCAGCCTCGTGGTCCCCCCGCTTCTCGAGCGTCAGAGCTATCTGATAGTGAGCACTTGCGGTCACCTCGTAGCTGCCGGATTTGGTGAGAAGCACGCGATACCACTGAAGAGCCATGTCCCAGTCGGACGACCCTCTGTATGTGTCGGCGAGCTCCTCGATGGCACGAAGATCGAGAGCTGTCTCCTGGTCGTCGTCTATCACCTCCCGGAGCATCTCCACTGCGATCTCTCGATCGCCACCCTCCCTAGCCGTGATCGCCATTCTGATCCGCACCACATCACCGATATCTTCGAGTTCCGGCAGCGACGCTGCGTATGCATCGAGCGCCCTCTCCCAGTCCTCCCCACCTTCGTACGAGCGCCCCGCCATGAATCGCGCCCGTGCGGCGAGTCTGCGAAAGTACGCGCCCTCCCCGCCGGCCTCATGGCTCGCTATCAGCACCGCGACATCGCCGAAAATCTGCGACGCTGTTCGGTAGTCGCTGTCCTCATAGTGGAGGCCGGCAAGCGCATAGAGCGAGTCCGCGGCCGCGCGCCAGGATGCTGCGGACTGGGGCGGAAGAAGAAGACAGCAGGCAAGAACGATTGGCAGCTGGATTCTGAGAACGGTTCTTCTAGTCATCGACCACCTGGTGATTGAATGCCCAGGATCTCGCCGGCCTCGGCCACCGTGGCCGCTGAGATCACACGCTCCGCAAGCTCGCGCGCCTCACTGCTGTCGGTTTCACAGACGGAACGGCGAGCGTGGAGAACTCGGCTTGTCGCGACGCTTATCTCCCTCACCCCAAGACCCAACAGGAGTGGAATGTAGCTCGCTGTTCCCGCCATCTCACCACAGACAGCGACGGGCACGTCAGCCGCCAGTCCCGATTCAACGGTTCTCTGGATCAGGGCGAGCACTGCCGGATCGTGAGGCCGGTAGAGATGGTCGATCTGCACGTTCCCGCGGTCCACAGCGAGAGTGTACTGCACGAGATCGTTCGTCCCGATGCTCATGAAGTCGCTCTCCGCTGCCAGCCGGTCCGCGACCATCACAGCCGACGGTATCTCGATCATCGCGCCGACCGGGACGTCCTCCCGGAATGCTACTCCGTCTTCCACGAGAGTGCGTTTCGCACCTTCCAGACAGCTCTTTGCCGCCCGCAGCTCATCGACACACGAGATCATCGGCCAGAGGATACGCACATCTCCGTGCAGGCCGGCTCTCAAGATCGCTCGCATCTGTTTTTCAAAGAACTCCGGGTTGTCGAGCGAGACCCTGATCGACCGATATCCAAGATGTGGATTGTGCTCGTGAAAAGGGTTCTCGGGGCCAACGAACTTGTCTCCACCGATGTCGAGTGTGCGGATCGTGACCGGCCTGTCGCGCATGATCTCAGCGACGGAGCGATACACCTCATACTGCTCGTTCTCGGTGATGCCGATCCCCTCCGACATGAACAGCATCTCCGTGCGAAAGAGCCCGACGCCGTCGACGTTCACACGTGCTGCATCACGAGCTTCTTCGACCGAGCTGATGTTCGCCATCAGTTTGACGTGGACGCCGTCCGACGTTCTCGTCGACTTCTCTACGAAGGAGGTGAGAGCCGCCCACGCAACGGCTTCTTCCTCCTGCTTCGTCGAGTAGTGTGCAAGCATCTCGCGGGATGGATTGACGAGGATATCCCCGGTGTTGCCATCAACGATGACCGTATCACCCGACATGACGAGTTCTGTGATCGAGGGGACGCCGACCACAGCCGGAACTCCCAGTGCGCGCGAAAGTATCGCTGCGTGTGCCTCTCTACCACCGTGTTCCGTAACGAAGCCGAGCACCCGGCCCTTGTCCATGGACACGGTGTCCGAAGCTCTGAGTTCGTTCGCCACGACTACCATGGGATGAGTCAGCGGGCAGTGCGCCCACACACCCAACATCCGTTCGATCACGCGCTTCCCAATATCGGTGATGTCATATGAACGATCCCTCAGGTAGCTGTCATCGGACGCCATGAAGATCGAACTCATGCGCTTCATCTCAGCGGCAACAGCGGATTCCGCGTTCAACAGGTCCGTTCTGATCTTGTCGCGAATTGCCTCGAGGACCTTCGCGTCCTCGAGGATCATCGCATGGACCAGAAAGATGGCGGCTTCGCTGTCCCCAAGTTCGCTCGATATCCTCTCGGCGTCGGATGTGAGCTCCTTCTTCACGAGCTCCACCGCGTCGTCCATACGAGCGATCTCGGCTTTCACCTCCGACGGCCGAATCCGTCTCGTCTCCACCTCACTCAGTATGTCACCAAAAAGGAAGGCTGGACCTATGACGATGCCCGGTGATGCCGGGATCCCGCGCAAGGTAGCGGTCGTCTTGCCGACCGTTTCGCCGCGAATGCCCTCGGCTATCTGTTTCCCGTTCTTCGACACACGTGTTCCTTTTCTGTCTTCGCCCGTATCGGCGTCTGAACTTGCAAGTTTCTGTCCTGCAACCACGGGTGATGACCCAGAGACGTGTCAGCTTCCAAGTTTCTTCACCGCCTGCCCTGCCGCCACGAGCACCGGGTCCCACACGGGTGAGAATGGTGGCGCGTAGCTCATGTCTATCGCCGCCAGATCGGACACGGTCATGCGCCCGTAGATGGCCGCTGCGACCGTGTCGATGCGCTTCGCGGCGCCCTCGGCGCCGATGATCTGCGCGCCGAGCACGCGTCCCGTCTCCTTCTCAAAGATGATCTTGACTGTGAGCGGACCCCCGCCTGGATAGGCGTGCGAGCGTGACCGTGACAGTATCCTCGCCGAGTCGACAGCGAGGCCTGCCTCCTCGGCGGCTCTCGTCGAAAGGCCGGTCTGCGCGGCCTCGAGACCGAAGATCTTAGTGACGTTGGTCCCCGCAACACCTGCGAATTTCCTGCTGCCGCCGACGGCGTTCTCTCCGGCTATCCGGCCCTGTCTGTTGGCCGTCGTCCCCAGCGGGATCCACGTCGGCCGCCCCGTCACCATGTGCACAGCCTCGGAGCAGTCGCCGGCCGCGAGAACCGCAGGCTCGCTCGTGATCTGGCGTGCATCGACTCGGATGGCGCCACTCTTCCCAAGTTCGAGACCTCCACTTTCGGCGAGCGCCGTGTTCGGCCTGACCCCGGCGGAGACAATTACCATCTCGGACGGAAGGCGCTGCCCTCCCGCAACCACGTACCCAACAGCTTCGCACGCTCCCTTCTCAAACCCCTCGACCTTCGTCTCGGTGTGAACGGTAACACCTCTATCCATGAGCTCGCGGCTGACGATCCTACTCATGTCCGGATCGTAGTTGGAAAGCACCCTCGGCAGGAGCTCAAGAATCGTGACCGTGACACCTCGCTCGACAAGCGCCTCTGCCATCTCGAGGCCGATGTAGCCGCCTCCCAGAACGGTGGCGTTCTTGACGTTCTTGTCTTCGATGAACTGCCTTATGGCATCACCGTCAGGGACAGTCCTCAGCGTGAAAACACCGGGGAGCTCCATTCCCGACAGCGGCGGGATTGCTGCCCGCGCTCCCGTACCGATCACGAGCGCGTCGAACTCGATCGTCTCCGTGCCGCCCGGGTGGTCGTAGGTGACTGTCTTCGCTCTCGGATCAAGAACAAGAGCGTTCGATTCGAGACGGACATCGATCCGCCGTTCACGCCTGAAGAAGTCGGCGTCGTAGGCGACAAGATCGTCTCTCTTCTCGACAACATCGGATACATAATAGGGAAGCGAACAGGCGCTGTATGAGACTATCCGCCCGCGCTCCAGCACAACTATCTCCACGTCGGGTCTCAGTCTCCGCGCCCGGCTCGCCGCGCTCATGCCGGCAGCGTCACCACCGACGACCAGAAGTCGTCCTCCTTCTCTCATGGCTGGGGGCACCGGTGTCATCCTCCTGTAGTGGTTGGGAACATGTTCGGGAAAAGGACATCTCGCTTATCAGTATGGTTAGCACACTGAGAGGCACCTCGCAAGCGGGGTCACGAAGAGGCGGGGCCCGCATCGAGCCCCGCCTGGTACGCTGTTCCTCTGCACCCCCAGCGCGCCGCCACGACTGCGGCGACGCTTGAAGGAACGCCTAGTCGTCATACTCCATGCAGCGCCGAAGCGCGACGACGAGCCCACGGTGCACCTCTCGCGGCACAGCTTTGCATCGCGTCGTTCTGTAGTAGACGATGGTCTGCCGGAACGTCTTCACGACCGCCTGGCAGCGCTCACAGTCGTTCATGTGCAGTTCGAATCTGGCAACCAATTCCTCTTCGAGCTCTCCGTCATGATAGTCGGATAGTATTTCGAGGAATTGCTTGCACTCTGTGCACTCTTTGTGGTCATGCATATCAGCTGGTCCCTATGCGCGGATGTCCGTAGACTTCCCTACTCCGACACCTCGTCGAGAGCGATCTCCGAACGTCCACCCATGTGCTTCGCAAGGAACGTCTCGACCTCACCATAGAATCTGAGCCGGTTCGCCGGTATCGCGAAACCGTGTCCCTCATCCTCGAACAGGATGTAGTTGATCTCGAGTCCCTTCTCCTCCATCGCTTGCACGATCTGTTCCGATTCGGCCTGCTTGACCCTCGGATCGTTGGCACCCTGAGCGACGAGCAGCGGGATCTTGATCTCGTCGACCTTAAAGAGCGGCGACCGCGACATCAGGAATTCGGCCTCAGTCTCTGGATTTCCGACGCGCTTGTACATGGACTGGATCATCGGGGCCCAGTACGGCGGGATCGTCTCGATGAACGTCACCAGGTTGCTCGGCCCCATCGCCGGAATCGCACAACAGTAGAGATCCGGCGTGAAGGTAGCGCCTACAAGCGCGGCATAGCCGCCGTACGATGCCCCGTAGATGGCTACGCGTTCGGGGTCAGCGATACCGAGGTCGATCGCCCAGTTCACGGCGTCGGTGAGGTCATCCTGCATCTTGCCGCCCCACTCCTTGTCGCCTGCGTTCAGGAACTCCTTGCCGTAACCCGTGGAGCCGCGGAAATCCACCTGAAGACAGAGGTAACCACGGTTGGCCAGCCACTGCGCCTCCGGATTGAAACCCCACTGATCACGCGCCCACGGTCCGCCGTGGACATTCAAGACCATCGGAAGACCCGTGCGCCCCATGGCCGGCGGATACGTGGCGTAGCCGTGAATGGTAAGGCCGTCTCGCGATGTGAACGAGATAGGTTCCATGGGAGCGAGCGTGTACTGGTCAAGATCGTTCCTGTGATTGAAGAGGAACGTGGCTGTCCTGGTCTCGCGATCGAAGCTGTAGTACGAGACCGGTCCGTCGTCCTTGATGAAAGCGACGAGCCAGGTGTCGTCAGCGCTGTCGCGGCTGTAAACGCCCCAATCGCCGGCATCGAGCTTCGCTATGGCCTCGAAATCCGCGATCACCGCCTCGCTGATCGGTGTCCACTCAACCCTCTCTCTAAGGAAAGACACAGCTTCTATCTCGTACGTATCGGGATTGATCACAACATCATCGACGTCGTACTCGGGATCCTCCGCTATCACTTCATACTCCCCGGTCGCGACCTCATACTTGATGAGACGGCCGGCATTGACGTTCCGTGAGTCGATGAGGTAGACAGACTCGCCGTCCTTCGTGAAACCCAGGGGACCACTCGTGAAGTTATCCTCCATCCCCCAGTGGACCAGCGTCTCCCAAGTGTGGTCCTCGGTCTCGCGAATCAGAAGCTCGCTTCCGCCGTCCGGCGTCGCGGCAATGGCCCCGCGCACCTTGAGATCGAAGTCGGTCATCCATCCGAGGTAGTTGCCGGGATTGCGGGCGACTATCTCCATATCACCGGTCTCGAGATCCAGACGATATACGTCGTGCAGTCTTGGATCCTGCTTGTTCATCGAGATCAGCATTGTGTTCGGATGATGCTTACTGTAGTCGACGATCCGGACCTGGACATCATCGAACGGCGTCAGGTCGAGCGTCTCACCGGAGTCAAGGTCCACAGTGTAGAGACGCCAGTTCTCGTCGCCGTCAGTGTCCTGGAGATACATGATGTGATTGCTGTCCTGGTCCCAGAAGTAGCGGTAGATGCCTCGGTGCTGGTCGCCGGTGACTGCGTGGTCATCGTCTTCACCTACGGTCTTGACCCAGACATTCAGCACATCGTTCACGGGGGCAATGTAAGCCAGCATCTCTCCGTCGGGCGAGATGCGGGCGCGCATCTTCTCCGGGTTTCCGAAGAGCACGGAACGCGGGATGATCTCAGGCTGCCTCGTCCCGCATGACGAGAGCAGGATCGCCCCTGCTGCGATCACGAGAAGCAGTACCACGGCTATCGTTCTTCTGCTTGTTCTGTTACTCATCTGTCCTCCATCCTGCCTGTGCCATGGCCCTTTCAGCGTCTGTTTCGACGGGCCAGTCTATTAAGATTCACTACCGTAGATTTCGATTCGGAAATACCCTTCGCCGTCAGGCCATAGCTTCTCCGGACGAGTAGTATTGTGAGAGCCTCTCCCGCAGAAACAGCCTGGCGCGGTGGAGGCGGGATTTCACCGCGGGGACACTCAACCCAAGTATACCCGCCGTCTCCTCGGTCGATAGCCCGTGCACATCCCTGAGCACGAAAACGATGCGGTTGTTGGCCGGAAGGGCGTTGATGTGTCGCGTGAGGACGCCCCCCAGTTCTTCATTCATCACGACCGAAGCCGGATCGGTGGTCCAGTCCGCGATCTCGCGAGGGATCTCCGCCTCACCCAGCTGAAGCGGCTGGTCAAGCGACACGGTATCAAGCTTCCTCTTCCGGATTCTCATGAGGCATGCATTGGTCGCGATGCGGTAGACCCAGGTCGAGAACCTGGCTTCCTCGCGAAAGGTGGGAAGCGCCTTGTAGGCTTTGACGAAGACTTCCTGAAGGCAGTCCTCGGCATCCTCCGGGTTCCGGAGCATCTTGATACAGAGGCCGTAGATGCTCGCCTCGTGCCTCTCCACAAGCAGGCCGAAGGCCTCCCTGTCGCCGGCCTTGGCTCTCGTTACGAGCTCCGTATCGGTAGGATTCGTGTAGTCGGTCATTCGACACCAGTCTGCGGAAGCGAGAGCCTAGATCCAGTCGCGCCCCGGCATCCTGTAGCTGAACTCCTCACGGACTATCTGCTCCACAAGCCGCGGAACAGCCTCGCGCACCATCTCGAGCATCTCGGTGCTCTGCGCCGCGCTCGTTCCCACTTCTATGGCATAGACGGATATCTCCTGAGGCATCGATACGTTGTCCAAGCCGGGGATCTCGACCGTGGCACGGTACTCAGTTCCGTACTCCGACACGTGACCGTCCACGAGTTCAAGATCCTCGAGTCCGAGCCTTCTGAGTTCGCCGATGTCCCCGTCACCACCCTGCACGCAGTCTACGATCACGACCTTGCGGTAGCCGGCCACGATCCCGAACAGATCTATCTCGGAAGCCGGGATTTCGACGATGTCTATGTTAGGGTCGCTGAGCGCGGCGTGCAGGCCGCGGGCCACGTCGAGTCCCATTCGCTCGCCGGCGAAACCGGGATTGCCGAGCCCTAGTATGAGTGTCTTCATCACTCTTGCGATTTCTCCCTTCACGGGCGCGCGTTGTCATTCTCGCTGCCGCCGGTGCCCGGGACTGTTGTCAGTTCGCCGCTGTCTACGGAAGCGCGTTGATCTTCTTCTTCGCAGCTTCCGGTCGGCGGTACTCCGGCAGAAGCATCGGGGAGATCCGGCCCTTCCCAACCTTCGCGCTCTTCAGTTCCTTGTGGAACTTGCTCAGGTGGTCGAGGGAAAGCTTCCCGACGCGTTTGATGCCTGCCGCACGCTCAGCCGCTGCTGCACCCGCACGGCGTCCAAAGACGATGACGTCCAGAAGCGAATTGCCCATCAGGCGGTTGCGACCGTGCACGCCCCCTGAGATCTCGCCGGACGCGTAGAGGTTCTTCACCTTGGTCTCACCGGACTCATTTATCTTGAGACCGCCGTTCTGGTAATGCTGCGTCGGGTAGATGAGGATCGGTACCTCCGACATGTCAATCCCGAAACGCTCGTACTGCCGGAACATCGCGGGAACCCGCTTCTTGATGGTCCCAGCGCCGTGCCGCACTTCGATGATCGGAGTGTCAAGCCAGACGGCCGGTTGTCCGGACGGCGTCTCGACACCCTTCTTCCGCCCGAAGCACTCGCGAATAATGGCTGCTGCCTCGATATCGCGCGTCTCCAGTTCGTAGATGAATCGGTTCCCGTCGACGTTGGTGATCTGACCGCCGATGCTTCTCACCTTCTCCGTGACCAGCTGACCAAGGATCTGCTCCGGGAATGCCGCGCCCGTCGGATGGTACTGGATAGTATCCATGAACGTAAGCGGCGCGCCGACACGATATCCGAGAACGAGTCCGTCGGCCGTCGCCCCGTAGTGGTTGGACGTCGGGAAACCCGAAACATGGAGGCGCCCTCCACCACCGGTCGCCAGAATGACTGTCTTGGCGCGGACGATGAGATACTCCTCCGTCTCCATGTTGTAGAGAACGGCTCCCGTGACTTTCTTGCCGTCGGTCAGAAGTTCGTACGCCGCCGCGAACTCCATGATCGGGACGTCGTGATTCAGAACTTCGTCTCTCAGCGTCTTCATTATCTCGCCGCCGCTATAGTCGCGCGCGGCATGCATGCGCATGCGAGATGTGCCGCCGCCGTGAATCGAGATCATCGTTCCGTCGGGTTCCTTGTCGAACATGACACCGAGCCGCTCGAGCCATGCCAGAGCCTTGGGCGCGTCGACAACAAGCGCCTCAACAAGCTTCGGGTCGTTGAAGTAACGACCACCGCCCATCACGTCCAGATAGTGGATCGCCGGCGAGTCGCTCTCCTTGTCCGCTCCCTGGATCCCACCCTGCGCCATGACGGTGTTCGAGTCGCCGAGTCTGAGCTTCGTTACCAGAAGAACGTCGGCGCCGTGCTCCTGC
>JAUWBY010000329.1 GCA_030609605.1 Candidatus Eiseniibacteriota bacterium | reverse complement strand
GAACATACGTGCCACCGCGCGCGCTCCCCACGGGCGACGATAGAGACTGAGTATCGCGGAACTGAGCGTTCGTAGCATCACCGGAATCGTACCATGCGGAACCCCCGAGACGATGAGCGAGCGCACTGTGCTGGGGTGGCGAACCGCAACATGGAGACTGACAATGCCCCCAAGGGACAGGCCGACAAGGTGTGCTGACCCGCTTGCACAGCGTTCGCGGAGCATGTTCGCCACACGATCAGCTGTCTTAGCGACACTAGTCCACGGTTCATCGGCGCTTCGCCCAATTCCCGGCAAGTCAGGGACCAGACATCGGAACTCTGGCAAGTCACCGGCCTGCCCCATCCACATCCACCCAGCAACCATGGAGCCGTGCAGAAACACAACGGGCACTCCATCCGCGGGTCCGTACTCTTCGATATACATACTATTCCCTTAGCTCGCGAACCGCCCGAGATGTTCGGGCCACCTCGGAGGCCGCAGCCTTCTCGTCTGGTACCTTGTGTGAGAGGGCACACGATGGCTCAAGCCGCGATCACTCCACCATCCTTCGCCGGAATGCGAGCACGCCGAGTGCAACCAACACCACGCTATAGCAGAGAACCCACAGGAAGTCCGTGACGATGTTGGCGAAGCCAACACCTTCCACCATGACATCGCGCGTTGCATCGAGCGCGTGCGCGAAAGGAAGCAGGTGCACAACTCGGCTGAATCCATCCCCCATCAGATCCACGGGCACCCAGGCTCCGGAGAAGATCGTTGGGAACAGGACGATCATGTAGGCGAAGCCAACGTGCTTCGAGGAAATCAGTGAGCCCATGATCATGCCCATGCCGATGTAGCCGCAGCACATGATGAACAGGATCAACAACACAAGGCCCGCATTGCCGGAGATTTGCAACCCCAAGAAGCTGCCGATGCCAAAGATGCCAGCCACCTGGACGATCCCCACCGGAATGAACGGCAAGGCATAGGCGGCAATGAAATCGCTCGCCCGCAGCGGCGCGGTTAGCATCCGTGTCAGTAGAGAACTCTCTCGATCTCGGGCCAGCAAGAATCCCGAACTGAACGTGATCATGACGAAACCGAACAGGACAATCCCTGGCGCCAACACGGTGGGCTTGAAGATCTCCTCGAGGTTTCCGAGGGTTTGGAGAATCAAGAATAGGCCAATGGGCAACGCGATGCTGAGGCCGAGAGACAGCGGATCTCGGAAGACCTCCTTGAGGTTTCGCTTTGTCAACTCCAGGAATCTCATTCTCTCAGCTCCCGTCCCGTGTAGTGCAGGAAGACGTCGTCCAGTGTGGCCTGCTTCAAGTACGTGGATCGAACGGTGACGCCTCGGGGCCGCAGGTAATCTTGGATCGCATACAGGTCTACGTCGTCGGATGTGATCTCGACACCGCCCTCGACCACCGCGACCTCCGGGTAGATCTGTCTCAGCCCCTCGACAACGTCGGCGCTCAGCCCGTCTGCCTCGATGCGCATCACCTTCCGTTCGGAGATGCCGTCCTTGAGCTCACGGGACGTTCCCTGGACCACAACCCTCCCTTCGTCCATGATCGCAATCCTGTCGGCCAGGGAGTCGGCCTCCTCCAGATAGTGGGTCGTGAGCATCACCGTTTTGCCGCCCTTGAGCCGCTCGATGTGTTCCCACAAGCCAGCTCTCGACTGTGGATCAAGCCCCAGAGTGGGCTCATCCAGGAAGAGCACCTGCGGGTCGGACACAAGCGCCATGGCGATGCTGAGCCGCCTCTTCATCCCTCCGGAGAAGCGCCTTACTCGCTCCTTGGCCCTGTCGAGCAGGCTCATCATCTGCAGTAGCTCCTCCGATCTCTTCCGCACAGTGCTCTTCGCGAGTCCGTGGCTTCTGCCGATCAAGCTCAGGTTCTCCCAGGCATTGAGGTGTTCGGAGAGAGCTGTCTCCTGCGGTGAGATGTCAATCACCTGCTTCACGGCTAGGGGGGCCTTCTGGATGTCGTTCCCCATGATCGTGGCCGTGCCGCTGCTCGGCCTGAGTAGACAGCAGAGCATCTTGATGGTAGTCGTCTTGCCGGCGCCGTTCGGCCCCAGCAATGAGAACAGCTCTCCTTGTTGGACGGTAAGGTCCAGACCGACTACCGCTAGGTGCTTCCCGAAGGTCTTGGAGATGCCCGTCATCTGAATGGCAATGGGGTGAGGCATCATTGTTTCGCTCACGCTAGCCTCCCTAGCCTACCCGTGGAGTATACAGTTTAGGCGAAGCATTGCATACCAGCCTCGCAGATCATGCTGGCAGGTGACTGGCACCTCAGGTCTTGGGCCACGGGTGAAGTGAAAGGCGAGCGCGATTCTCGTTTGCAGCAAGGTGGGGGGCAAGCGAGTCTTGTGATGTTCCACGATCGAGATACCTAATAAAGAAATCCCTTGAAATTGACTATCCCCGTAGCAAGACTACGGGGT
>JAUWBY010000228.1 GCA_030609605.1 Candidatus Eiseniibacteriota bacterium | reverse complement strand
CATCCTGAGCCTGAAATCGAAGGTGTAGTCTTTGGATCGGATCATGTTATAGTATCCATCGGGACACATGAGCACCTCTCTGTCTGCGGGTTCTGATCGACACGCAGTCTAACGGAGGCGTCTCTTTGTGTCCCCCTTTCTCTTGTTGGAGCGGCGTCTGGGCCGTCTGAAGCTCTCAGAGGCCAGGATCTCTTTCAACTATCTATGGGTCCTGGAGCCGAAGCAAGCCAGCTTTCTCAACTGGCTGGGTGGGTTACCATGTACCCATGCTTTGCCTAAGGGGCAGGATTTTGGGTTTGACATGGATATCTACGTGTGCTAGATTACCACACTTGAAGATGAGTCACAGCAATCGGGCAAGATCACGAGGAGTTGGGATTTGTCGCTGTCGAAGGAGAGGAAGCAAGAGATAGTCCACCGTTTTGAGACCCACGCTGGGGACACGGGATCGGCGGAAGTCCAGATCGCGCTCTTGACGGAGAGAATCGAGACGCTCGCCGAGCACTTCGGGAACCACAAGAAGGACAATCACTCGCGACTGGGTCTTCTCAAGATGGTCGGCAAGAGGCGACGTCTCTTGAACTACCTCAAGACGAACAAGATTGGCAGTTACAAGTTGGTGATCAAGGAACTCGGGTTGCGCAGGTAGTGCCAGGATTGAGCAATGGCGCGCATGCCCTAACGAGCTGGCCCTCCCGCGAGCAATTGGGGGGGGTTGCTTTGTGCCCACGGTAGAGGCGGAGGAAAGAGATGCTGTTCAAGTTAGAGAAGGAATGGGCGGGAAGACCGTTTTCGATGGAGACGGGGCGCCTTGCGAAACAAGCGGGTGGAGCCGTGCTGGTTCAGTACGGAGAATCAGTGATTCTGGCGACCGTCGTGAGTTCAAAGCACGCGATTGACCGTGACTGGTTGCCCCTGTTCGTCGAGTACCGACAGAAGTTCTATGCGGCGGGAAAGATCCCCGGGGGCTTCTTCAAAAGGGAAGGCCGGCCGCAGACGAAGGAAATCCTCAGCGCCCGGCAGATCGATCGGCCGCTTCGCCCTCTCGTCCCTTCCTACATGAGGAACGAGATTCAGGTGTTTGTGAACATTCTTTCGGCCGACGGCAAGAATGATCCCGATATCCTGGGCATCATCGGTGCCAGTGCTGCGATGTGCCTCTCAGACGTTCCGTTCGCGGGACCGGTCGGGGCTGTGAGGATCGGTCTTTCGGAAGGCGAATACATCGTCAACCCGACATTCGAGCAGCTCGAGACGAGCCGCCTCAATATCGTTGTTGCCGGAACCGACGAGGCTGTGGTCATGGTCGAGGGTTCGGCACTTGAGATCTCTGAAGGGGAGATGCAGGGCGCGCTCGATCTGGCACACGTCGAGATCAAGAAGGCCGTGGCGTTCCAGAACGAACTGATTGTGGGCCGACAGACTGAGAAGCTCGTGATCACTCCGAAAGAGCTCCCCGAAGGGCTCGAGGAGCACGTTCGCGGGACATACGCCGCGCAAGTCAGTGAGGCAACCGCTATTCGCAAGCGGGTGGAGCGCAGGGAAGCGCTCGGGGCGCTGCGCAGTGAAGTGCTCGAGGCGCTCGCCGAGGAGTATCCGGATGCGAGCTGGGCCATCTCTGAGGTGATTCACGATCTCGAGAAGGAGGCGATACGCGGTCGCGTCATCAAGGACCGTGTGAGAGTTGACGGGCGCGGTCCCGACGACGTGAGGGAGATCACGTGTGAGACGTCGGTTCTTCCGAGGACGCACGGTTCTGCGGTCTTCACGAGGGGAGAGACCCAGGCGCTCTGCGTGACGACGCTCGGATCGACAAGGGATGAGCAGAAGATCGATGCTCTGGAGGGAGAGTCGTGGAGGAGCTACATGCTTCACTACAACTTCCCGTCGTTCTCTGTGGGTGAGGTGAAACCGATCAGAGGCCCCGGCCGTCGCGAGATAGGCCACGGGATGCTTGCTGAGAGAGCCATCGAGCCCGTGCTCCCGACCACTGAGGTCTTCCCATACACGATCCGCCTTGTTTCCGATATTCTCGAGTCAAACGGGTCGTCCAGCATGGCCACGGTGTGCGCCGGCTCGCTGGCGCTTATGGACGCCGGTGTGCCGACGAAATCCGCGGTGGCGGGTGTCGCCATGGGCCTGATCAAGGAAGGCGATGACTACGTCATCCTGACGGACATCCAGGGTCTCGAGGACCATATCGGCGACATGGACTTCAAGTTGGCCGGGACGGAGGGGGGGATCACGGCGTTCCAATTGGATTCCAAGATCGGTGCCATCCCGCCGCAGCTTCTCTCGGAGGCGCTTACCAAGGCCAAGGTAGCACGGTTGCACATCCTCGGCATCATGGCTGAATCGCTCGAAGGCGCGAGAGCCGACCTTTCGGAGTACGCCCCCAGAATCGTGATGGTGAAGGTACCGCCGGATAAGATCGGTGAGATCATCGGTCCAGGGGGACGCGTCATACGGAAGCTCCAGGAGGAGACCGGAACCAAGATCGACATCGATGATGAAGGGATCGTCAAGGTCTCCGGTACCGATGCCAGCGGAGTGGAGTCGGCGCGGACAACGATCGAGCTCATGATAAAGGTGCCCGAGATCGGAGAGATCTTCGAGGGACCTGTCCGCAGTATCACGGATTTCGGCGCCTTCGTCGAGATTCTGCCGGGGAGGGACGGCCTGGTGCATATCTCAGAGCTTGAGTACCACCGGGTGAACAGTGTCGAGGATGTCTGCAAGCTCGGCGACATCATGAAGGTGAAGGTCATTGGGATCGAGGACCATGGCAAGGTTCGCCTGAGTCGCAGAGCCCTCATGGAGAAGCCCGAGGGGTACGTTGAGCGCCCCAGCAGGCCTCCGGGCAGGCGCCCATCGAGACCGGGTGGACGAAGTGGAGGCGACAGAAAGAATCGCAGGTAGTTTCGGGAAGGCCCGCCGGTTCGCCGGCGGGCCTTTTCTGTTGTGACGGGCCTGTTTCATTGTATAGTCGGTCGCCGTTCGGATCTGCGCTGGTTCTGCGAGAGGATGCCGGTTGGCTGAGAGACTCGAGATCGAGATAACCCGTTTGAGCGGGATCGATGACCTGCCGCTTCCCAAACGGATGAGTGAGGGTGCGTCGGGCGCCGATCTTTACGCAGCGCTCGACAAAACCGTGACCATAGAGCCGGGGGCCTTTGCTCTGATACCGACGGGGATCGCTATCGCTGTTCCGCGGGGTCATGAGGCGCAGGTGCGTTCGCGAAGTGGACTGGCCGCCAGGAATGGCGTGTTTGTCCTGAACAGCCCCGGAACAATCGACGCGGACTACAGAGGTGAGATAGGCGTGATACTGGCCAATCTGGGAGCGGAGCCTTTCGCGGTTGAGCGAGGCGATCGAATCGCACAGATCGTGGTGTCACGTATCTCCGAAGTGGAATGGGTTGAGAAGAAGGAACTGGGGAGGACTGGAAGACAGCACGGCGGTTTTGGTCACACGGGCGTGAGTCAGGATCGGGAGTGATCGCTTTGACGGAGGCCAGAGAGACAGACGCTGAGAGCATGAAGGCGCGTCCGCTGGACTTCGTCTTTCTGCTCCGACCGGCAGTCATGGTGCCACTCTGGCTGTTCCTCGTACACGGCGCGCGCCTTGCTTCCAGACCGGAAAGCGTCTGGTCTCCCACGCTGCTGCCCACTCTGAAAACCACCCTCGCGCTCGTCTCGATGAGCTTCATGCTGGGTGGAGCATACATACTGAACCAGATCGCCGATATCGAGACCGATAGACTCAATGACAAACTCTTCCTACTCCCGCGTGGGATCATTTCCATACGTGCAGCGCGGCTCGAACTGGTCGTGGTCTGGGTCGTGGCTCTGGTCGCGGCCTTCGCCCTGCCCGTTCGCTTCGCCATGGTTCTTGCCGCCTCGCTGCTCCTGTCGCTCACCTATTCGAACAGACCAGTGTGTGCCAAGACACGGGCACCTCTGGACCTGGTTTGGAACGCGGTTGGTTTCGGCGCCTTGGGAGCAGCGGCCGGTTGGACGGCGGCCGGGGCAACACT
>JAUWBY010000337.1 GCA_030609605.1 Candidatus Eiseniibacteriota bacterium | reverse complement strand
CGCTGATCCCATGGACTCGGACGGGTCCGGCTCGCGTGAGGAGATCGACCCGCTCACGTTCTGGCGCGAGGTGACCGAAAGACACGTTGTGCGCGACGTCTACATCGATCATGAGGCAGGGATCGCCGAGGTCACGATCTACAAGGAGATTTGGGGCACGCTCAACATCATCGACGAGAATATGATCGAATACGAGAAGCCGATGCACCACGAGGGTGTGAGGTACGCCGTCTTCCAGCGCAACGACGACGTGGCGTTGGGGAACAACTACGGGCATCTTGGAGAGACCGGCAACACGCATCGTCACCGCAGGGGCCGCTGGACTCTGACGGCCATCTCGGGCCTCGTTGCCAACTCGGTCGAGACGCTGACAATGGACATCGAGTGGATTCAGGTGCAGAGCGCGACCGTCGACACCGTCATCACCGATCCGTCGGCTCTCATGGCGGTACCCGATGAGATCATGAGTTTCGAGATGGGCGAGGAGGTCACCGTGACCGTGTCCGGTCCTCCTGAGGATGCGATCCTCTTCCTGCACACACGCGGCCACCGTTCGCCCCTCCATTACGACGGGGGCGTGTTCGTCGGAACGTGGACAGTGACACGCGACGGTGTCCACTGTGCAGGCATCCAGGCGCTGGCACACGACTCGATCTACGATTCCGAGTACCCCGATGACAGTCTGATATGGGGCATGCCATACGAGGTCGGTGAGGAGCCGGAGGAGTAGGCAGCAGGACCACCTCGGCGGCTGGCGTTGCAGGCCCACTAAGATCCTCATCCTTCCGCCAAGCAGCAGCACGGCCGCCGACAACATTGCATCGGAGCCCCGGGTCTCTCAAAGACCGGGGGCTTCGGTTTGTGTGGGGAGGGCGCCCGGTTTTGGCACGTTGCATGCATCTATCCGGCAGAATGGAACTCTGCCGCCAGAGGGGATTCACATTGGTCGAGGTCATGATCACGATCATGATCATCGGTGTGCTGGCAGCCGCGGTGCCCCCGATCCTTGCGAACTCCATTGAAAGGGCCAAGATCTCGGAGGCCACGGCGGCATTGGGCTCGATCAGACGCGCCATGCGGATGTACTACGCCGAGCATGGCAGCTACAAGGATCCCTACTTCACGGCCGGCAGGAAGGTGACGTTCGGCAGGATCCTCATGGTCAGCGACACCGACCTTGAGGGACGCTACTTCAGCAGTGATTGCTACACGTTCGAGAGAGTGAAGAGACGCACGTTCCGGATTAAGTGCAGCGGGGAGGCAAGTACTGCTCCGGCCGCCCGCGGCGTATCGTATGTTACTCTCTACATCAATCAACTAGGCGACATCTGGCGCGGCGGCGCGCCGGACGACAGCCCCCTCCGGTATCTAGCAGTGCCTCTTGTCGGTAGGGACTAGTCGCTGACAGCCACCTGATAATCTGTCCATCCCGGTTCCCCGTACCCAGCTTCTTCACCCTGCTGGGGGGGTCACGATGTACCCATGCGTTACCTCACCTGGCCGCACCAGACATTGACACCCCCACACAGACTGTGCTATAATACAACAAGTTCAATAACACGGTGCCCTATTGCCGCCGCTCGAGCTGGCGCTCGCGGCGACCCGTGTATCTATGGGCTGCGTGTGTCGACACAGAATCCCGAGAGGTGGGGCAGGAGACTGGATTGTGAAGAGGGTAGGAGTGGCGCTGCTACTTGTCGTGCTCGCATCCGCGGTGCTTGCCGCGGCGCCGGCGCGTGGCGTCGGCGCCATCGAAGGAGCGGTCACAGACAAGTACACGCACCAGCCCCTCTTTGCCGCTGATGTCGTAGTCGTCGGCACGACGCTCGGTGGGATCACAGATCGGGACGGCAGGTTCGCGATCGGCGACGTGCCGGCCGGGAGCTACCGGGTCACGGTCTCGATGATGGGATACGAGGTTACGGCCGTGGACGACGTCGAGGTTCAGGACGGTCCCGCCACGACAATGCAGCTCGAACTCTGCCCACGGGTCCTGGACATTGGCCTGGATGTGCTCGTCGAGGCGAGTCACTTCCGCCGGGACAGTGAGAAACCGACGAGCTTCAGGACTCTGACCCCCCAGGAGATGCGCTACTCTCCGGGCGCGATGGAAGACGTCTTCCGCGTGCTTCAGTCCATGCCGGGCGTCAGTCCCGCGGATATGACGAACTCTAATCTGATAGTCCGCGGCGGTGACCCCAGCGAGAACCGCACGCTGTTCGAGAACATCGAGATACCTCGGGCGCTGCACTTCGGCCGTCCCGGGGGAACGATAGGCGGGATCAGCATCGTCAGTCCGAGCCTGCTCGAGAGGGTCGACTTCCTTACCGGCGGGTTCCCGGCGAGGTACGGCGACAAGG
>JAUWBY010000285.1 GCA_030609605.1 Candidatus Eiseniibacteriota bacterium | reverse complement strand
GGCCAGGACGTGCAGAATTGTGAGCAAGCTGTGCAGGCTCAAGCGTCCACCTCCAGTACGATTCTCAACGGACGCGCCAGGCCCTCCCTCAAGATTCCGTCGCGCCTTGCGAGATCCAGTCCAATGCCAACGGCGTTACCTACAACTTGCCGGCTGCCCTCAACTCAGCGATCCTCTCTTTGAGGGCAGCTTCCCGGCTTCTCAGATTGTAGAGATCCATCTCGAGTCCGCGGATGGTCTTCCTGATCTCAGTGCCGTCTTCCATCTGCTGCTCAACCTTGTTCGCAATCAGCATCTCCTGTACGTTCTCGATGTCCATCATCACCTCGTCGAGCTCGTCCTGGATGAGCTTGGGATCATCACGGAATTCATCCGTTCCAGAGCCCTGAGCAGCGCATCCTGCAAACAGAACGAGTCCCATCAGGGACACGAGCACGAATGCTACGACCCGTTTCTTCGATCTCACTGAGACCTCCCGGTGTAGTGCGCAAGTACCGGCGCCCGGAACGATCGGGCGCAACTCAACACAGGGGCGAATCCACAAACCTCCAACGCAGGCGTCGCGTCAGGCATGGAACTTGTTATTCTATCTTATCGGGCAGTTCGAAACGATGTCAACAGTGGTTTCGAAACAGAGCCCCGCGCACGATCCGCCGGAATCTTGACAACGCCCCTGTGCCGTGAGAGAATCTGGATGGTCAATCGACGCGCATTTTGCGATTCCGAAGTGCCGAAACGGACACGAACGATGGAAAAGTGGCAGGAGTACGAGCCGGATATAGTGAGGATCGCGACAGGACTCACGCCTGATGAGATGCTCCGCGATGATCTTACTCAGGAGATGAGGATCCATATCTGGCGCTCCCCTGAGGGAAAAACCAAGAGCTGGTACCTTTCCAGTGCCCGCTGGCGCGCGCTCAAATTCATGACGAGGACGGCGATTGACTGCCCGGACGGTGATCTCGACCGTCAGGTGATCCTCTACGGAGTCCTCGGCGACATCGACCCCGAGGCCATCCGCTTCATCCCGAGCGAATGGCAGAAACTCCTCATGCAAGCCCCGCTTGAGGCGGTCCCGGAAGCCTTCGCGTTGTCGGTCGAGATGCACGATGCCGTCGATCGGTTGACGGCCAGGCAACAGCAGGTGCTGTACGCCATTGCGCAGGGGTTCACACAGGAGGAAGTGGCGAAAACGCTCAGCGTATCGCGCAGAACGGTCGCCAGCGAGTTGACCAGGATAAGGGCGGCTTTCCGCGAATTCAGAAACCATACGCCCACAGCGAAGGTGTGAAGGGGCGTTGCCTCGGGACCGGATCGACAGCGCTCAGATAGCCGAAAAGCCCCACACATAGAGGGCTTTCCAGAGAAACTGCGTATTCCGCGAGAAACACCTGCACAATCCATAGGGCCAACCGGCTTGTACATTATGAAGGGCCATGAGGCCCTTTTTTCGTGCCCGGTCCCTACGGATCGGGTTTTCTGCGCCACGCTGACATCTACCCGTTTGCTCCGCCCGAGATTCCCTCGTCCCATATCCGTCTGAGTTCGGCTTGTTCGTCGCGCGTCAGCTCACGTGTTCCACCATCTCCATCATCACCTGCCGGCCGTACCCGTCCCTCTCTCACGAAGAATGAGATCACGGCGTTGAGCGCGCGCTCAAGGGAAACGCGGTCGGAGACCACAATCGGATTCGCGACGGGGTCCCCCGTCGAAACAGTGAAGCTGCCCGGAGAAACGGCCACGGTTGCCAGCCGAGCACCATCCAGGATGAAGTGGAAACCCCCGTTGGCCTCCTCGGCAGATATCCTTCCGTCAAGCCCATCCACGCCGGATCGGAAGAGCGTGAATAGCGTGCGGATCGCCTCGGATTGGATCTTCTCTTCAAGCGGTGATTCCACTCCTCCGTTCAGCTCAGGCGCGCGGCGTACGACTGCAGCGCTGACAGAATCCGTTCCCTTCAACTCGATCTTCTCAAGCAGAAGTTCCGGATCGCCGTCCACGAGAAGCTGTTCTGCGCGGACCAGTTGAACGCGCACATCCAGCATGCGTGACACGGCGCTGATGACACTTGAGGGGAATTGAGGCGCCACGAAGACGAAGAGCGGCGCATCGGCACCGACCAGACCGTCTCCCGAGTAGGCTCTCAGGAATAGCCGCCGGTTCTCAGCGAGCCAGTCAACGTGTTCGTATATGCGTGTGGGAATCGTCCTGACACCATCGGACACGAGGTCAACGAGAATCGCGCTCCCCTCCTCGTCGGTCATGATGATGTCGACGCCGGATAGTCCTTGAGCATCAGCATCCACAACCCTCGCCCTGACGTGAATCCGATCTGCCGCCGAACATATGAGCCTTCTGAGCTGACTTGGTTCGGGCAGCGATGCTCTCTCGATTAGTCTCATTCTCTCAGCTCTCCGTTCCGGGATTCCATCGCTCACGAGAAGCAACACCCAACCACTCCGATCCGAGCGCTTTCGATGCTGCTTCTCTGAGCATGAGAGCAAAGACCGCATCGGGTCTGGAACGAACGATAGATCCTCGCTCCCTCTGCTCTCTTCCGAGATTGTCCTCGTAGACCATTCCGCCGAGGAAGTGCACATCCATGGACAACAGACGCTCCGCAGCCACTCTAGTCTTCGAGAAGAATCTGGCAGCGTAGTCGTCGTCGGGTGCCATGTTGACCGTCAGACCCACCCGCTTCACGCCCAGATCCCGCCTCAGACGCGCAAGCACGGCGAACGCCTCGCTGAAGCCGGCCCATCCCGGCCTCGCCACAACTACAAAGAGACCAATTCGATCCAGGACGGGCGCCAGCCAGGCCGCCCTCCCAATGGCAAGATCGATGACGGCACAGGAAAGCCGTTCCCTACCGTCCCCGTCCAGATCAACGTAGACTGACTCCCCCCGTCCGAGGAACTCATCTGCGCGACCTCCCCCTCCGGCACAGTCGACGGCCACGATCCCTGAATCGACCCGCACGGTCGGCGCGGCCCGCCCCTCACCGACCAGCGGCGAGAGGTAGTTCCATGAAGGTGCGCCCATGTAGAACCGCGCATTGGGGATCTTCGGATCTGCGTCAAAGACACCGACGCTCCCTGTGCTCATGAATGCATGAGCCAGGTTCACGGCGACGGTGGATTTCCCGGGGCCACTGTCGCCACCCGTGACGACAAAGAGCTTCGTGCGCTCCCATCGTCCCGTCCGGTCGGTCTCCGCACAAGG
>JAUWBY010000089.1 GCA_030609605.1 Candidatus Eiseniibacteriota bacterium | reverse complement strand
CATGTTTGGTACTCGAAGCGAAGCCCCGATGACCGAATGGATCAACCCTTTGACCTCCACGGTAGCCGCAGCCGGTACAGAACGGCGTTCGAGATCGACGCAGACCGGATCACCAATAGCCAGGCGTTCCGACGGCTCGAGTACAAGACCCAGGTCTTTGTGACTCACGAGGGGGACAACTACAGAACCAGGCTGACACACACTCTCGAAGTAGCAGAGATCGCGCGACACATCGCCGGGGCACTCCGGTTGAACACGCGGTTGGTCGAGGCGATTGCACTAGGCCACGATCTCGGGCACGCTCCGTACGGTCACGTGGCCGAGGATGCGATCAACGAGTGGATCCGCGAACTCGATCCACCAGTAGGAAGGAAGTACCACTTCTGTCACAACCGCCATTCGGTTGAGAACGTCGAACATCTCGAGCCAGGGTACGACTGGGATAATCGTGATCCTGATGACCCAAAAGCATGCTTTGCGCAAGGTCTGAATCTGACCACGGCAGTGCGTGAGGGCATACTTGTTCATACCAGTCATGGGTACAGGGGAAAGGCCCACCGCAATGCACACTTCGTCAAGCACGACGATTACGCCATCCGTGGGCTCAGCAACTCCAATACGAACAAGCGCCTGTTCTACCCCGGCACGCTGGAGGCTCAAGTTGTCAGACTTGCGGACGACCTCGCGCAGAGGATTCACGATCTGGAAGATGGACTACGATCGGGCGTCCTCACCAAGCTCCATATCCAGAAGGAGCTGTGCGAGTGCATCGAAGCTCTCACTGCAGAGATGTTCGACGAGAAGGCCATCGGGACTGACGATCACCTGAAACACGCCAAGTACGAGACGAGAATCTCCAAGTATGTTCTGGATCAGATCGTCACGGATAACGTTGTCGGCCACACGGACTACAGCAAGGAAAACCCTGCATACGCGGAAAGGATCAACCGGAAGCTTCAGGGAGAAAAGAAGGACGAAAAGTACCGCCAACGTTTCCTCCGTGCGGCGGTCGTCGCGTTCCTTTTGCATATGTGGCGCGATGATGAGGCGATGGACGTGCTTAAGGAGCATGAGCAGACCATTACCAGAAGTCGCATCCTGAAGTACTACGCGATACTGAGCGCGATAATGGGGGATCCGGTACTAGGTAAATTTCGTGGCGAAGACGTGCCAGGCTATCACTATATTGCATTTCTTAGAGGTGTAATGCTGGCCAGCGCGATAGAGCATGCGTATCGGGAGATCCACTTCGCGTTGGATCCGAGGTTCAGGAGCTTCCGCGACGGCGCCACGAGCAAGTGGCTGAGTAATGAGGGCAGCGTCAATTGCGACGACGATTGGCATCTCATCTTCGTTGTCGTTGATGGGTTCACGGTTGTAGCGGGTGATGGACGAGCCGTCTTCGAGGAGGCGGAGGAATCCAAGAGGCGATACTGCTTCACATTCAAGACGAAGCAAGAGAGAGACGGATTCCTGAACACTCACCTCTCCGAGATTCTGTCAACGAATGGTGCGCACTTGGAGACCATTGTACCGGAGGGCGCTGCTGCGGAGTGGGTGGAGAGTGTGAATTGGCTGAACAAGTCCGTTGAATCGAGAGCAACCGAAATCGTACGCATCATAGTGAGCGACTCAGATCAACCGGGCCCACTTGGCGCTCCTCGGAAGGAACGTTGCAGATGGGTCCCCATTGATCGAGTCGGTCTGTACTTCACCGGGTACCGCGAGCTGTGCCCGGGGGTGGAGAAGGAAACGTGCAAGAATGGCGGCGGCAAGAACTGCGAAGAGGCTAAGGACTGTCCCTTCCGGAGTGATCATACTCAGTTCCCCGATATTCGTAGATTGATCGATTTCCAGGATCACGTCCGTGAGCTTGATGAACGGCTAGGGAGGCTGATAGAGAGGCGTATCCACCGGAGCTCTCGAGTGGCTCGGATGAACTACATGGGGCATAAGGTAATCAAGACGCTTCTCGGTGTCTATCTGCGAAATCCGCGGATTATGCACGAGCGCGTCTGGACGTCGCTCCGGGTCTACCCAGGCATGCCGAATGTGAGCCCCGAAGTAGAGAAGTGGGTGAGGAAACCGGTCCGCGAGAAAGAACAAGCTGCCTTCCCGGAGGATGTTCTGGAGAAGCTGACGAGTCGCGCCGACACGAACATCGCCGAGTGCGATCGCTACTCGCTGATCCGCCGGGTCGTCGAACACGTCGCGGGAATGACCGATCGGTATGTCGCGAAGGAGTACAATCGAGTGACGCAGTGTGGACGAGAGACGGAGTCGCAGGACGAAACGTATTTCTTCAGCTAGAGGGATTGTCCAATTGCCTTGAACACTCGCTATTCGGGAAGCGCGGCCATCCGTCGCGGTTCGAATGGTCAATTGGGTTCGTCAGCATCGGTCAGGTGGCCGCGGCTGATACGCGTTCATTGCAGAGCCAACCCGGGGGAGAATGACGCATGGCGAATGGAAACACACCAGTCTCGGCGCGCGACTCCACGGTGATTGATGCTCATCTCCGTGAGTTCGAGAAGCTCAAGGATGAACAGATCAGCCGTATTGGCTTCCGCGACAACCTCTTGTATGTAACCTTGGGCGCGGTTGGAGCGATCATGTCATTCGTGCTCATCGACCCTCCCGCTCGTCAGGTCGCCCTTCTTGTTATCCCTTGGGTCTGCGTTGTGTTGGGTTGGACCTATGTAGCCAATGACCAGAAGACATCCGCGATCGGGGAGTACATCAGAGATATCCTTGCTCCCAAGATTCAGAAGCGCGCCCCCGACGGCGATCGTCCTCTTCTTGAGTGGGAGCGCGTAAATCAAGAGGATGGTGGGAGGTTCTGGCGCAAGGCGTTTCAGTGCCTGGTCAATCTCGTCACCTTTGTTCTCTCTGGCAGCGGCGCACTCGCCTACTTCTTCCGCTTGGCGAGCCCCCTTTCGTTGGGCCTTCTGTTCTGGTTTGTGCTCGAGGCGATCCTCCTAGTAGCGCTAGGAGTATGGATTGGCACCTACTCAGACATCGTTCGATCGTGGCGCAGTCGTTCGGCCAACCGGCGCACGCAGTCGCCGCGTTTGCCTGTCAGTCCAGCTGTGCCCCCGCCGCGGCAGCCTTGACGCTCGCGGCTGATGCGTCCGTTGAGTTCGTACATGTCAACGAGGCAAGCGACAAGGAACTCAGACGTCTGGAGAAGCTCAGTGTCCTGATTCTAGAGAAGGACATCCCCATCGTGAACCTCGACATGTTCAAGCCAGGGCAAGTTGTCGAGGAACTCCGCACGAGGCTTCCTCAAGCGCATGCTGCCGTCGGGCTTGCTTCTCTCGGCGGACTGCACTGCACCCCAGCACACGCACGGAGCAGCCATGAAGAGCGTATTCCCCGACACCATCCGAAGCCTCCCGCGCGCCGATATCCCGTTCGAGGGAGTCACGGCGTATCTCTCACAGGGGGAGGGGCATCAGATCGTGTTCATGGAGTTCGACCGCGACATGGACGTGCCTGCGCACACCCACGCTGCTCAGTGGGGCGTCGCCCTCGCGGGGCGAGTAGACCTGACGATCGACGGCGTCGAGCATACGTACACGACAGGCGACCACTATTTCATTCCAGCCGGTGTCGAACACTCTGCTCGTATCCACGCGGGCTACGCCGCGATGGAGTTCTATGACGAACCTGCACGGTGGAGTGTGAGAAAGACGTGAATCAGAAGCCCCCAGCCACCATCATGCGTCGATGTGACTGTCCGATCCGAGAGCACCCGCCCCTCACACACGCCGCTCGAGGCCGCTTATACAGAACTTATCGAGACTTTGGTTTCCAAGGCCAAAGCCGGGCACAGAGAGCGTCCCCTCGTCTCACATAGTTGTTGTTGCACCCATAGTGGGAACAGGTTATACTCTAGCATAGTGGTAACAAGCTCCTGCCCGTCATTCCCCCCACGACCCCTGGTTTGAAAGGTGCGCATGGAGGTCATTCGGCGAGGCAAGTTGGCAGCGTTCATCAGAAAGCACGCGCAAGCAGAGGGACCCGTGACCGCATGGCTGACAGACGTAGGATCCTCGGAGTGGCGGTCACTCTCTGACGTCCGCAATGTGTACAAACGCGCCAGCCGGACCAGGATGGGGAACACGATCTTCCGTCTTGGCGGCAACAAGTATCGGTTGGTCGCGAAGGTGTGGTTCAACAAACAGGCAGTGTCCGTGGTTTGGATAGGGACGCACGCGGAGTACAACCGCCGCCAGTTCTAGGGGGAGATCATGCTCAAGGTGTTGAAGACTGAAGAGGAGTACGAGGAGGCTCTCACGAGAGCTGAGGAACTACTCGCGCTCGACCCCGCTGACCAAACCCCCCAAGCGGATGAGCTTGAGCTGCTCATCTTGATCATCAAGACATACGAAGATGAGCACTTCCCAATCAGGAAGCCAACCGCCATCGAAGCGATCCAGTTCCGTATGGAGCAGCAGGAGCTGACGCAGCGGGATCTCGTGCCGTTTCTGGGGAGTCGCAGCAGGGTTTCCGAGGTACTCCGCGGCAAGAGAGCGCTGACGCTCAAGATGATCCGCGCGCTTCATCGAGGTCTCGGAATCCCTGCAGATATCCTGCTGCAGGAGGCGGGAGCAACGCTACCTGAGGATGTCGCGGGTGTCGAGTGGGCGAAGTTCCCGGTCAAGGAGATGGTCAGGCGGACATGGCTTGAGTTCGACGGATCGTCGCGTGATGTGAAGGATCATGCGGAGGAGCTCATGCGCGGGTTCTTCTCTGGGCCGGGAGCGTGTGGACTTGACCACGTTCTTCTCAGGAGTCATGTTCGCCAGGCCTCCGCCATGGACAGCCAAGCGCTGGCCGCTTGGTGCTCGCGCGTCATGCAGCTGGCGGCCACGCGGGAGCTCGACACGCGGTACGCGAGCGGATCGATCACAGAGGGACTCCTGCGTGATCTGGTCAAACTCAGCTACCTCAGCAACGGCCCGGTGCTCGCGAAGGAGTTCCTCGAGAAGAGCGGAATTCACCTGGTGCTTCTGCACCACCTTCCCAAGACGCACCTCGACGGCGCGGCGATGCTGCAGGAAGACGGGACGCCCGTCGTGGCGCTAACATTACGGCACGACAGGCTCGACAGCTTCTGGTTCTCTCTTCTCCACGAGCTTGCGCACGTGGCCCTACACCTTAGCGAGGGAGACTCGCCGTGGTTCTTCGATGATCTGGATGTCGATGGGGACAACCTGGAGTCACAGGCAGACGAAATGGCTGCTAGAGCACTGATTCCGGAGGATGAATGGAAGCGGGCAGCGGTGCGCACGAAGAGCTCGCCCGTGGCTGTGAAGATGTTCGCGGAGCGGCTGCGGATCAGCCCTGCCATCGTCGCGGGACGCATCCGTCACGAGCGCAAGAACTACCGCATTCTCTCGAGACTTGTCGGGCACGGGAAGGTGCGAGAACACTTCCCAGGCCTCGACGCCGGGGTGGCGTAGGCGTCAAAACGCTCGACTGATGCTATGATAACCCTCCGCAGAAGGTGAACGGCCCAGTGAACCCGAACACAGGAGTCCGACGACACGTGACTGTCTGGTCCACTCGTGCCGACGGAGAGCCCATCGAGATATGGCCTGACGGATGCCGCGATCTCATCGTATGTCTGGCCCCGACCGGGGAGAGAACGGCGATCTTGACCGGACTTGATGTGGAGCCGTACAGCATACGCGCACCGGCGGGTACCCTATTCGTGGGTGTGCGACTGGCGCCCCGCCGTGTCCCTCGACTAGGGATGAGCGAACGCACACTCAGGAGACGGATCGCGGCAGCCACCGGCGGCTCTCCGTAATTCTGGGTTGGGCTGCACCGGGCTCGCTACCATCCCCTCAGTCCGACTCGATGAAGGCTGATTTGAACTCTGCCGAAGGCTCGATGTCGTGGTAGCAGTAGACGATGACTCCCGAAGGGTCAACGACGCCGAATCCGCGATCGCCCCACGGGTGGTCTTCAAGCGGTATGAGCGGCTTCAGGCCCTCTCCGGTCAAGCGTGTGTGCACGGCATCGGCGTCCGCAACGTGCAGGTTGAGCGTGACTCCACCCTTGAACTCGGGCGCATCGTCGCGCGGCTCCATGAGACTTATCTCTGGCCCCGCGTCCGCTCCCGAGAAACGGAGGACGACGTACCAGCCGCAGTCGAACACTGCCTTGGCATCGAAGTGCTTCTCGTAGAAGCGGCGCGTTTCTAGGAGATGAGACGTTATGAACGTGGCGCTGACCGTGCGGATATCCATGCCAATCCCTCCATCTGGGGTTAAACTCTGACACCAAGACCTGTCATGCATCAAGACTATCAGGTAAGCTGACAGAGTGTCTTGAAGATTCCGGCCAGTCCGGTACCACAGCGATCCTACGGAAGAGGAGACATGATGAAGACAGCAACGCATGCACTTCTATTTCTGCTGCTTGTGGTGGCCGCTGCACCGGACTGCCTGGCAGGTGAGACCATAGACGAAGTCTCGCTCGAGACGCTTCCTCCCTCAGTAGTGAGAACCGAACCGCTGTGCGGCGATCGCACGGTGGACCCTAGCTTGAGCGAGATCTCCGTGACGTTCAGCAAGGACATGAAGGTCACGGGCCATTGCTGGTCGTGGTGCTCCGTGCAGGAGGGCTCCTTCCCACAGCTCGCCGGAGACACGGAGTACCTGGAGGACAATCGCACCTGCGTGCTCCACGTGGTACTTGAACCTGAGAAAACCTACGCCATCTGGATCAACGTGGATCAGTTCCAGTCGTTCCAGGATCCAGAGGGACATCCGGCCGTCCCATACCTGCTGGCCTTCAGGACGGGGCCGGGGGGATAGTTGCCGGCACGTATCATCCGGCCCAAGTCAAGTTGGGCTACGGGGTCAAATGGCAGTCGGGCAGCGCGCACTAGAAAGTGGAAGGAGCCAGCATGTTCACGAGTCGGATTGTACTACTCTTCCTGTCTATCGCCCTGCAGATCGTAGCGGCGATATGTGCATTTCGTCTCATCTCTCTCACGAGAAGAAAAGCCGCCTGGTTGTTCATCTCGTCCGCGGTGTTCCTCATGGCGTGCCGGAGAATCGCCACTCTCCTCGGGATTCTGGTTCCCTCTCATGGTGAGGCGCTGAGATGGATCGCTGCTGAAGGGATTGGACTTGCGATCTCGGGTCTCGTCCTGACGGGAGTTCTTCTGATCGCCCACGTCTTCCGAGAGAAACTCCGCGTTGAAGAAGAGCTCGAGATCGCAAAGAGCCATCTTGAACGGGTGAACTCCGTCCTGCGGGCTATCCGAGACGTCAACCAGCTCATCGTCAGGGAGAGGGATCTCAACAAGTTGGTGGACGAGGCCTGCCGCATCCTCGCTGAGACGAGGGCATACCGGCTCGTCTGGATCGGTTTCACTCAAGAGGATTCCCCGCGCGTTGTCCCCGCGGGGCACGCGGGACACGAAGAGGGATACCTGTCGAAGATCAACGCTACCTGGGACGATTCCGAACGCGGAGAGGACGCCATCGCAACGGCAGTGAAGACGAGGCAGCCGTTGGTGGTGCGGGATATCGCCCATGATCCGCGGTTCGCGTCATGTCGTGAAGAGGCACTCAAGCGCGGATACGTGTCCTCGGTGATCCTGCCGCTTGTCGTTGGAGAGAGGGTCTGCGGCACGCTCAGCGTCTACGCCGGAACCTCTGATGTTTTTGACGACGACGAAGTGGATCTACTGAAGGAAATGGCAGGTGATGTGGCCTTTGCCATCCAGAGCATTGAGGACGAAGAGGCACGTACGCGGGCAGAGAAGGAGGCCTGGGTGTCGGACAGGAGGTTCCGGGCCTTGATGGAAAGCGCCCCCGTCGGCATCTCGATCAGTACTCCGGATGGAGGCGTCACCGAAGTGAATGCGACCGCGCTACGGATGCTCGGATATGACTCGAAGGAGGACTTCCTCAAGGTACCCGCTGCTCGTCACTACTGTGAAGAGAAGGACAGGAAGCGGTTCCGTGAACTCCTCGGAAGCGGCCCTGTCAGGGATTTAGAGATACGGTTGAAACGCAAGGACGGCACTGTGTTCTGGGCATCCGTTGCGTCAGCAGCACAGACAGGAGAAGATGGAGTAGTTCAGTTCATCAACTCGTTTCAGGACATCACCGACCGCAAGCACGCAGAGCAGCAACTGAAGCTGTTCTCGCAGGCTGTTGACGGCGCCGTTGATGCCATAGTCATGGCAGATCTCGATGGTAGGCTCACGTACGTGAACCGTGTGTATGCCGACATGTTTGGCTACTCGAGAGAGGAACTCGTAGGGAAGAACATCTCATTCTGTCACCCCGACCAAGAGCACGAGCTGGAAGAGGCGATGAAGGCAACGGTGGAGGGAAGTTGGACGGGCGAGTTGACGGGCAGAAAAAGGGATGGTCAACTCCTGCAGGTAGCAATATCGTCGTCGAGAGTAGTGGATGACCGAGGGAATCCTGTCGCGAGGATGG
>JAUWBY010000310.1 GCA_030609605.1 Candidatus Eiseniibacteriota bacterium | reverse complement strand
GTAGACCGGGCCCTCGTCTTCATCGCTGTCGATCCACCGGTAGCTGAACGCGTCCGGGCCGCCGGTCCCGTAGTGGAGCACGACCTCGGTCTCGCTCTCCATCGAGTCGTTCTCGGGAGTGGTGTCACCTGAGAGGTGCGTCGTCATCGTTACCGTGTAGTCTCCGACTGCGGTCGGCGTCCACTCAGCGGCAAAAGTGACGACTTCCGTGTCCTCGGGCGCCATGGTTCCGACGTGCGTAACGGTATCCGCGTAGACGACCGCCCGCGTCTCGTCGGCAATCTCGCAGATGACGTCGAAGCTCTCTGTGATCTCTGCCGTTCCGTAGTTCCGGATGGTGCCGGACGGATACGATCCCGTGTCGATCACCTGATAGGGCTCGGGTTCCTCGATGGACAGCATGCCCACGTCGGTCGTCTCGTAGACACCCCACCCGACCTTGACATCGTCGACGGCCATGCCGAAGACATCCTGCTGCCACCTGATGGCCAGGTAGCAGTTCTCACCGGCGTAGGAACTCAGGTCATACGAGTACCTGACGTACGTCGTGGTGGCCCCGGTCACGGTGTCCAGGATGTAGTCGAAATCGTTGATTGAAGCAGTCTGAGTCGAGAGCCTGACCTCGAAGTCCTCGGTGCCGTACCAGGCCCTCGCGTTGAACACGAACGAGTCCCCGGCCGCCACGGCAACCTGCGGTGTGATCAGCCAGTCCTCGCCGCCACTCTCGTAGCAGTCGGTGACTGCCATCCACGCGCCTGTGTGAGCGTAGTCGTGCTCCAGCGCACGCCACGTCCGGCCGTCGTTGTCACTGTCAACGACGGTCCAGCCCGCGGGGATGGACCCGCCCTCAAATCCCTCGTCGATCATCCAGTCGGCCGTGGCTGCAGTTGCCGCGACCAGAAAGATCACCAGTGCCAGCATTGCCGCTCTCATACAACCTCCTCCATTCACTAGTGCTACCGAACAATGACCATTCGAGTCGTGGCCGTCCTGCCTCCGCACGAAGCGGTGCAGAAATAGACGCCGGCCGCGAGTTCCTCTCCGCTGTCGTTCTTCCCGTCCCAGATGGTCTCGTGTGTGCCTGCCGGTCTTCGCCCGGAGACGATCGTCCTCACCCATCGGCCGCACACGTCATAGACCTTCACGGTCACACTGCCTGCTTCGGGAATCTCGTATCGTATCGTCGTTGTCGAACTGAAGGGATTGGGATGGTTACGCTCCAGGAGAAGAAGGCGATCGCATGCGGTCTCATCACCGGACACTCCGGTCGTCTCCTCGAAGTAGAATGCGATGTCGTACGGCGCAGACTCGCCCTCGGTCCACAGGCAAGAGAGCGCCGGTCCCAGCGACAGCGGTGCGCTCGGAGACCGCGAGTCGACCCCCGGCGAGTCGCTGATGTTGACCATCTCTGACCAAGCGCCGCCTCTCTCGCGCGTCCTGCGCACGATGTCGTAGTAGACACCGTCCGTCTTCTCCTCCCAGGCAACGTACAGCAGACCCGTGTCGTCCACACTGATGCTCGGTCTGCCCGAAGCGGTCGAAGTCTCGCTCACGTTCGTGGGCGCGGCATCCCAAATCCCGTCCACGCACGCCTTATAGAAGATCTCCCTATTGCCCGGCTGCGAGTCCTTCCAAACCAGGTGGATGGTTCCACCGGGACCGACCACGGCACATGGGTCCATCGTCGCGTAGCTGCCGTTCCCGGTCGTGTTGCTGACGTTCGTGTAGTTCGCGTCCCAGCCCACCCCACGGGTGTGCTTCCTCAGAAGCACCTTCTTGTCGGCGGAGATGTCCTCTCCCGAGTCTTTCCAGAACACGTAGATGTTGTCGTCCGGATCGATGGTCAGCGTCGGATACTCGGACGCCCCGTACGAGCTGCTGACATTGACCATCGTGCCGCCCCATCCCCCGCCGGGAGCGGCGCAAGCGTACCAAACCTCGGAGTTCGGAGTCGATCCATAGCCCTGTCTCTGCCACACACAGTGAAGGCCGTTCTCAGAATCGACGGCAACGACCGGTCGCGTGACGCCTGCAACGCCGTCGTGGTAGACGGTCTCCGCCTCACTCCAGTCCCCATCGAATGTCCGGTGCAGAATGTCGAGCGGCGTTACCGTGTCGATCCTGTAGACCAGATGCAGCACGTTATCGGAATCGACGGCGATCGAGGGGTTCCTCCCGCCGAGCGCTACAAGCTCCGGCAGAGACCAACCGGCGCCGATGCCGTTCGCGACGGAGTGGTAGATCCCGTCGTAGTCGTAGTAGACCACGTGCAGCTTTCCCACGAGATCCTCTGCGACCAGCCGCGCGTTGTTTCTCTCTGTCGCCGTGCTCTCGAGACTCTCCCCCACGGCCGTCCGATCAGCCACTGCCGTCCCGCACATCACCAGAACGGCCAACAGGGACAGCAGAGATCTCAGCCCGGAACCGATCGATACGTGCTCTGTGTCCGACGTGGCCATGTTGCTTCCCTCTCGTACCCGCCGCTCCGAGGTTGAGGGTGGCGACGATCAGTCGCCACCCTCTCCTCGTTCCAAACAACGCACTTCACGTGCCTCACGCACGCGGCTTCGCGTGCGCAATCCCACAGACTATCTGTACATCGCCTTGATCGTGCTCCAGGAAGAGTCCTCCACCGGAGTCGATGCCGCCACGATGCTGATGTTGTCAACATACCAGCTGCCGGCCCAGAGGCCCTGGTATCTCCAGGCAACGTAGATGTGGTCGCCAGTCAGCCCCTCGATGGGAAGCACCGACGTGGCACACCCGGGATCGGGTAGATCGCAGGTGTAGTCCAGACGAAGTGTGAAGTCCGCCGGGTCGATGCCGGTGGTGG
>JAUWBY010000033.1 GCA_030609605.1 Candidatus Eiseniibacteriota bacterium | reverse complement strand
ACCTCGAGCCGGTACGCGACGATGCCACCATCATTGTCCATGTAGCTGGAACCGTACGCCGACGATTCAAGCGCTGAGACATCTACCAGGATCCTGTGCTCGCGCGTCCACTCCTCGCTCTTCTCTGACACGATCTTGCGATATGCCGGTCGCTCAACCCCACCGACCTCGTGAAATGGACCGATCCGGATGAGACCCGGCGGTGTCTCCTCAACCGTTACGAACTCGACGATCGCGCTTGAGCCGGAGAAGCCCGTGATGGTGGGCGCTCGCTCGAAGAACGGCGCCGCGTGGCATTCGACCGGCGTGGGATCATCGTCGATCAGCGGTGCGAGATCAGTGGCGGTCGCAGTCGCGGAAGGCATAGCGACTCCCACCAGAAACAGAATGGCGATGGCCACGACAAAGACTCTGATGGAAATCGTATTCATATTCCGCTCCTTGGAGTACCGGCACGGCTTCTTGGCCTGCGGGTGAATTCCAGCACGACTTCCCGAACCTGCCTGTCCTAGTATGGCTTCCCGAGCGCCGCCGGCGGCCGGGCTCTTCCAATGACACCCACGAGTGCAACCATCGTCAGCACGTACGGAATCATCTGCACAAACTGGCTCGGCACATGCTGTCCCTGCAAACCCATCTGGACCGCCTCCGCGTAGCCGAAGAGCAGACACGCCAAAGCGGCGCCGACGGGGTTCCACTTGCCGAAGATCATGGCCGCGAGGGCAATGTACCCGCGACCGGCCGACATGTTCTTCACAAACTGATGCGTATTGAGTGCGAGGAAGGCGCCGCCGAGCCCCGCGAGCGCTCCGCTCAAGAGCACGCCCGCGAAGCGCATCTTCCTCACACTCACTCCGAGCGCGTCGACGGCCGCCGGGTGTTCGCCTGTGGCCCTCAATCTCAGGCCGAACGGCGTGTGCCAGAGCACCACGTGGGCCACGGCCACGGCGACGAGTGCGACGTAGACGAGAGGCGGGTAGTGCCCGATGACAACATTGATACTGCGCGCAACCGGACCCCAGGCTTCCGGAAGCGACCAACGCGCCATCCCGCCGACGGGCGGCGAATTCGATGAGCTTCCCCACGTGATCCACGTGAGGAACTGGGTCGCACCGGCCGCCAGGAGATTGATGGCGACGCCGCTCACTATCTGGTCGGCCTTGAAGATGACTGTGACGGCAGCGTGTATGAGCGAGACCAGGATCCCCGCGAAAATGCCGGCTGCGACGCCGACCCACGGATCGCCGGTGTAGTACGTAGCCAGGATGCTCGCAAAGGCCCCGGTGAGAAGGATGCCCTCGAGCGCAATGTTCACGACCCCGGAGCGTTCGGAGAAGAGACCTCCGAGCGAAGCAAGTATAAGCGGAGTCGCCATCCTGAGAGCGGAGTCCAACACTACAAGCTCAAACAACCTTCATGCCCTCCTACTTCCTTCCTCGTATCCGTGCGATGAAACCACGCGTGCCGCTGGAGATCGCTTTCAGCGTTTCTCTGGATTCATTGGGTGCCAGGAGGCGTGCCGCACCCAGGTAGACGCCCAGTCCCACAACTCCCATTCCTACCAGTGCCGCTATCTGCCATGCGATCGACCCACGCAGTCCGATGCTGATTGCTGTGGGAGACAGCAAGTAGAGAACAATAGCCATTACTGCGGTCGTGAGAGCAGTTGCGAGGAACGACCGGAAAAGTGCAGGGTAGCGCCCACTTCTCAACTGCCGAGGCAAGAGGAAGAAGAAGAGCCCTAGCTTGAAGACATGCGAAACGGAGGTAGAGAGCGCCACTCCCGCGCTCTCGAACATCCGCATGAAGATGAAGATGAGCCCCACCTTCAGTCCGAGCCGCAGGAATCCGGCTATCACGGGCCGCTTCGTGTCTTTCATGGCAACGAAGGCCGAAGTCATGATACTCGAGATGCCGAGCGCCCATATCGTTGGTGTGTAGAGCAGAAGCGCAGACACCGTGAATCTCATCGATTCATCGTCGAAAGCGCCCCGCTGGAAAAGGAGTCGCACAAAAGGCTGGCCAAGGATTGCCATTCCAATGGATGCCGGGAGGAGTATGAAGAACGCAATCCTCATCGCAGCCATCAGCTTGTCTGCAAGTTCATCGATCCGGCCACGTGCGGCCATGGTCGAGAAGAACGGGAAAAGCACTGTTGAGAACCCAACGATGAGGATCTCCTTCGGAAGCTCGATCAGGCGGAGCGCATACGACAGTCCAGAGATACTTCCCTCCGCGAGCATAGAAGCGAAGATGCGATCGACGACATCGTCCAGCTTCGCCCCGGCCATGCCTATGAAGAGAGGAAGTGCCAGCCGCATGACTCCGAGAAACATCGGGTGCCTGAAGTCAATGCGGAGCGTGAGTCCTTTGGCTCGGCGCAAGATCGACGGCAGCTGCACGGCAGCGTGCGTGATACTGCCCAGGAGGATACCGTAGGCAAGGCCATGGATACCGTGAGTCTTCGTGAGGAAGACGGCAGCAAGAATCATAATAACGTTGTTGATTGGGCGTCCGAGCCCTGGAACAGCGAAGTTTCTGTAGCAGTGGAGGGTGTTCGCAAACAGACCCGCCATAGTCGAGAAGAGTATTGAGAAGGCCATCACGCGTGTCAGCGATGTCGCGAGCGCATGACTCGACTCACCAAAGCCGGGCGCCACGAGCGACACCAGAAGAGGCGCGAAAACCAGAACGATGACCGTGACCACAAGTATGAGGAGGAGGAAATCCGTCAGGAAGATGCCGGCGTCCTTCCATGCCCTACGCTCTCCGTACTGTTCCAATCGCTCCGTGAACAGAGGAACGAAGCCTGACCGAATCGGCGAACGGAACCACGCTATCACCAGAGCAGGGATTGTGAGGGCCACAAGATAGCTGTCCATTTCGCTACTCGTCCCGAAGCGCGCCGCAACGATGATGTCTTTGACGAGCGCGAGAGCCTTGGCCACTATGGAAAGACCTATGACCCACACCGTGGAGATCACGATGCCCGTCGTCTGCGACGCCTCATAGCGGCTCACGGCCTTCCGCTCTCCTCCTGATCCCCCACCGTCACTCATGAAACCTCCGCACTTCCGTCTCGATCGATGGACGCAGCCTCCGAACGAGGCGTCAACGCCGCACCGCGACCGCGCCGGCGCTGCACTATCTCGTTTCCGACCACGACGAGAATGATGGTCACAGCCTGAACAACCAGAATGAGTTCCCTCGGCACGTCGGTGAAGACGTCAACCTCGAGCGCGCCGGTGTTGAGAACCCCAAAAAGGAGCGCGGCAAACAAGACACCCAAGGGAGAGTTCCTGCCCAGGAGCGCAACTGCGATTCCCATGAATCCTATGCCGCTCGAGAAGTTGTCGAGAAACCTGTGACGGAACCCCATCACCTCGTTCGTTGCCACAAGTCCTGCAAAGGCTCCGCTGAGAACCATCGCCAGCACGAGCGTGCGGCGCACGTTGATGCCGGCGTACTCTGCCGCAGAGGCGTTATGACCAACGGCCCGGATTTCGTATCCGAGTGTGGTCCTGTGCAGAATGAACCACGCGAGCCAGACCGCAGCCAGGGCTATCAGGAACGAAGCATTCAGCGGGTTCGCTGCCGGGAGGGGAACGCCGAGCGACTGGAAAAAGTAGGCCAGCCGCGGCAGCTCTCCCGCAATCGGGATCGTTGCCGTCTGGGGCGTCATCTGCCCGGCCTCTTTGAAGATGGCGATGACAAGATAGCTTGTGAGCCCCACCGCGATGAAGTTCATCATGATCGTGTTGATGACTTCGTGGACTCCGAACCGCGCCTTGAGATACCCGGGGATCGCCGCCCACAGGCCTCCGCCCACGGCAGAGGCGAGAATGAGCACCGGGATCAGCAGCACCCTCGGCGCGCCCGGCAGCTGGAGGGCCACCCACGTGCAAGCAAACGAGCCTATGTAGAGCTGCCCCTCGCCTCCGATGTTGAAGAGACCGGCCCGAAACGCGAAGGCCACTGCCAAGCCGGCGAAGATGAGGGGCGTAGCATTGAAAAGCACAAGGCCAACACTGTCGGCATTTGCGAAAGCTCCACGGAAGAGCGTCGAATAGAACTTGAGAGGGCTCTCGCCGATAGCGGCAACCACGAGCCCGCCAACGAGGAAAGCCGCCAGCACAGCGACCAGCGGCGCCAGCACATCCACGATCTTCCCCGTCCCGGCCAGTCCGCGAACGCGTGTGGCTGTGTCGGATGCCCTTGGCGAATTCATGCCGCCCCTCCCGCCGCGTCCTGCCCTCCAGAATCGCTCGCCGCCCCCGTCATGTAGCGACCCAGATCTTCCTCCGTCACCGTCCCGCCCTCGAACTCCGCAACTATGCGCCCCCCATACATGACCGCTATCCGATCCGAGAGCGTCATTATCTCAGACAGTTCTGCCGACACAAGGAGTACCGCGGCGCCTGCATCCCGCATCTTGAGAATGCTCGTGTGGACGAATTCGATTGCACCGATATCGACTCCGCGCGTCGGCTGAGATGCGATCAGGAGCGCCGGATCTCCATCGAACTCCCGGGCGACGATGAGCTTCTGCTGGTTGCCTCCGGAAAGATGGGAAGCACTGACCGATGGGTCGGCTGGCCTGAGATCATGTTCGGCTATGAGTTCACGCGCATGCTCTTCTATCTTGGCTACATTGGTGAGACCGCGACGAGAGTACTCGGCACGGTGATGGTGCCCCAACACGAGGTTCTCGGCCACCGTGAATTCCGGCACCAGTCCGCGCGCCTGTCTGTCCTCCGGGACGTGCGCCACACCCATGTCGCGTATCACCCGCGGTCTCCGATTCGTTATGTCCGAGCCGCTCAGTACGACCTGCCCCGACGATGCGGGACGAAGACCCGCGATGACGTCGACGAGCTCAGTCTGACCGTTTCCCTGGACACCGGCTATTCCCACAATCTCGCCTGATCGGATCCTGAGGCTCACGTGGTCGAGGACATGCGTTCCCTTTCTGCCGATCGCAGATAGCTCGCTGACTTCGAGAACCGCTTCGCCGGGCGTTGTCTCTCCGCGCTCGACCCTCAGAAGCACGTCCCGACCGACCATCATTCTGGCCAGCTCCTCGGGAGTCGTCTCTGCGGCCGACACTGTACCGGTTACGCGCCCGTCACGCATCACGGTGACGCGGTCGGCTAGTTCTATTACCTCATTCAGCTTGTGCGTAATGAAGATTATCGTCCGGCCGCTCTTACGAAGTGATCTCAAGATGAGAAATAGCTCGGAGACCTCCTGCGGCGTGAGGACACCGGTCGGTTCATCCAGAATCAGGATGTCAGCGCCCCGATAGAGCACCTTCACTATCTCGGCGCGCTGCTCCAGTCCCACTGAGAGGTTCTCGATTCTCTCATCCGGATCCAGTGCGAGACCGTACTCGGATGACAGGCGCTCGACTCTCTCCCTGGCCGCCCGGCCATCAACGAAGAGGCCCGCCCGGACCGGCTCGATTCCCAGAACGACATTCTCGGCCACCGTGAACGGATCTATCAGCATGAAATGCTGGTGGACCATGCCAAGTCCGAGCTTGATGGAGTCGCTTGGGCCGTGTCCGACGAGTAGATTGCCGTTGAGTCGAATGGAACCCTCGTCGGGCCGAACCATGCCGTAGAGGATTTTCATGAGCGTGGACTTGCCGGCTCCATTCTCGCCGATGATCGCGTGGATCTCGCCCCGGCGGACGTCAAGATCGACGCGGTCGCACGCCAGCACGCGCGGGTAGCGCTTGGTTACACCTCGCATCTCGACGGCGTTATGCTCGGGCATGAAGCGAGAACCCCCTTGTACGCGGAACCGATTACTCCCGGGGGACCTCGATCTCCCCAGCGATGATCTTCACCCTCGCGGCCTCGACCATCTCGATCATGGCTTCGGTGATAAGCCCGGCATTGTAGTCGTCCATAGCGTAGCCAACGCCATCCTCGGCGAGGCCCAACTCCTGAACGCCCCCTTCGAACCTGTTCTCGAGGGCCGCGAGGACGACTGCATATACGGCGTTGTCCACGCGCTTGACCATGCTCGTGAGCACGTAGCCCGGCGCCATGTAGTTCTGATTCGAGTCGACGCCGATCGCAAGGTTCCTGGTCTCCCTGGCCGCCTCTATGACGCCGATACCCGTGTTGCCGGAAGCGTGGTAGATAACGTCCACACCACGACCGTACTGGAGCAGAGCTAGTTCCTTGCCCTTCGCGGGATCGGCGAACGCCTGCGGAGTCGATCCTGCATACCCAACGGTGACAGACACGGCCGGGTCGGCGTACCTGGCCCCTGCAATGTAGCCCGCCTCGAACCGGTGGATGAGTGGCACGTCCATACCACCGATGAAACCGAGACGGCCTGTCTCACTCTTGAGACCGGCGATAACACCGACCAGGAACGATCCCTCCTCCTCCCGGAAGATGAGACCTGCGAGATTGTCCGGGAGCTGCTCATCCGGTCTCGCATCGAAGTCGACACATGCGAACCGGGCATCCGGATAGTCGACCGCCACGCTCCTCATCGAATCGCTGAAGAGGAATCCCACACCGATGATGACATCGAAGCCGGCCTGCGCCAGCTTCCTGAGACCGGTCTCCCTGTCAGCGTCCTGTCCGGGCTCGAACTCCGTGTGCTCGATCTCGAAATCGTCGGCGATTCTCAGAAGCCCGCGGTATGCGGAATCGTTGAAAGACTTGTCCCCTTTGCCGCCAACGTCGAAGACCATCCCAACCTTGAAGGTATCTGTGCCCTGCGACGGAGTGCTCTCTCGGCATCCCATCACGACAAGAGACAGAAGGACAAGCAGAGAGACAAGGAATGTGAGCTTCTTCATGATGTGCTCCTTCCCATGACCGGTGCACCCTCAACGGGGACCGACTTGGGCGCCGGGTCGACACAGTCGATCGCGCCGATCTTCCGCGCCCGTCTGATCAGCAACAGGAATCCTCCAAAGCCACCGACGAACACCACCACTGAGCCGGCGAGAAACACAAAATCAAGTCCGAACCACCCGGCAACAAGTCCGCCGGCAAGAGGCGCTACGATCAATCCAACACTCATACCCGTGTTGAAGATGGCCATCACGGTTCCCATACCGTTGTACCTGTCTCCGCACTTCGCCGCAAGAGCAAGTGCCGCCGGGAGTCCGAGCGCCAAGGATATGCCGGTCACGATCTGTAGGCCGAACAGCCACGCAACACTGGAACAGAATGGAATCGCTGCGATGACGACCGCGCTGGCGACGATGCCCCATCCCATGAGAAGGGGCTTGGATACCCGATCGGCGAGCTTGCCGAACGGTATCTGCATGAACCCGGCGAGCAGTATGTTTGTGGCGAGAAGCACACCGACGATCGAAAGCGACGCCCCGCGCTCTTCCGCGACAAACGGCAGGAAGGGAATCACGAGTCCGCGGCCGAACGATATGACAGTACGAAAGAGTACGGCCGCGAGCACGACGGGGTCCTTCAGGACTGTCATGATCGGCACACGGCTCCTCCACTGTTCCTTGTGAAGCCCGAGCTCCGGGAGAGAGACTATCGCATAGATGAGAGCGACTCCCGACAGGGCGCCCATCGCGTAGAATGGCGCGCCCAGGCCGAACCGGTCGGCCAGCGGCCCCGCCAGGAGTGGCCCGATCCCGAAGGCAGTGAAGAGGAACACCATGAAGGTGCCCATCACACTGCCCTCGCGACCCTTGGGCGCAAGGTCGCCGATGTAGGCCTGGGCCACCGGAACGACCATTCCGCTCGCCGCGCCGTGCAGGAATCGGACTACGAGAAGACTACCGATGGAATCAACCTTGAGATAGGCAAACGAGAAGAGCGTGAAGATGGCAAGCCCTGCCGTGATGAACCGCTTCCTCCCAAACCGATCCGACAGGCGCCCGATGAAAGGCATGAAGACGAAACGAGCGAGCGAGAACCCGGAGAATATGAGACCAAGGGTGAGGCCTGCCGCCCCGAGACTTCTGGCGTAGAATGGCAACAGGGGGCCGATGAATCCGACCCCCATGGTAGAAGCGAAGATTGCGATGAAGAGAGCTATGTAGACCTGTCGCTTCATGAGCCCCCTTTAGATGGTCGAACGGGCTGCCGAACGGCGGGACCGGTTCCTACCTCCCCGGCAAGTCACGGGTCAGACGAACAGGTCAGTGAACTGGAAGCTCCCGACGTCGAAAAGCCCCATATCCGTCAGCTTGAGCTCCGGGATGACAGGCAGAGCCAAAAACGACATTGCCATAAACGGATCGGCGACTTTGGACCCGATTTCCTTCGCCGCCTTGACGACTTTCTCGAGCCCCTCCACTACACTCTCGAGTGTCTCTTCCGACATCAGCCCGGCAATAGGAAGCGGCAGGCCGGCCAACAGCTCTCCGTCGCACACGACGGACAGACCACCGCGCATTTTCGAGATCTCGACGACGGCCGCCATCATATCCTCGCTGCTCGTTCCCACGACGACGATGTTGTGCGAGTCGTGTGCGACAGAACTCGCAATGGCGCCCCTCTTCAGACCGAATCCCTTGACCAGACACAGCCCGATGTTGTCACTCGCGTGGTGTCGCTCGACGACTGCCATCTTGAGGATGTCTCTCTTCGTGTCGGCGACAGCGAGACCGTTCTCCACCTTCACCTTCTCGATCGTTCCACGGGTGACTATCTGGTCGGGGACAAGATTGATGACGCGCGCCTTTGTGCCCTTTGCGGCGATGTCGAAATCCTCGGGCGCCAACCACTTAATGTTGATCGAGCTCCGAAGCTGCGGGAGAGGCACTCTCGGGGGAGGCGCTATCATCTCGCCGTTCTCCGCCACCAACTTGCCGTTCTTGAAGACCATCTTGATGTTGAGTCGCTTGAGGCCGTCGACAACGACAAGATCCGCCCTGTACCCCGGAGCGATCGCCCCGAGATCCTTCAGACCGAAGTACTGGGCCGTGTTGATGGTGGCCATTCTGATGGCCAGGAGAGGATCGAATCCCTCCTTCACGGCGATCTTTATCATGTGATCGATATGACCCTTCTCAAGCAGGTCCTTCGGGTGTCTGTCGTCCGTAACGAAGAAGCAGCGAGAGCTGTTCTCGCACGTCACCGCCGGGAGGAGGTCCTTGAGGTTCTTCGTCACAGACCCTTCCCGGATCATGGCGTACATGCCGAGTCTGAGCTTCTCAATCAGCTCCTTGACGGTCGTACTCTCGTGATCGGAGGCGACCCCCGTCGCGATGTAGGCGTTCAGGTCCTTACCGGTGAGGCCCGGAGCGTGTCCATCGATCCGCTTGCGGTCGCGCGTCATTGTTATCTTGTCGAGAAGCCCCTCGTCCTCCATGAGAACGCCGGGGAAGTTCATCACTTCCCCGAGTCCCAAGACCCACTTCTCCCGAAGGAGTGGGTAGAGATCGAACCCGCGCAGGACGGCTCCGCTCGTCTCGAATTCCGTTGCCGGAACACAGGATGGGAGCATCATGAAGATGTTCACGGGGCTGTACTTGCTGGAGTTCAGCATGTAGTAGATGCCCTCGATCCCGTGGACGTTGGCTATCTCGTGGGGATCGGCGACGACCGAAGTGGTGCCTCGCGGCACGACGGACCGCGCGAACTCCTGCACGGTGATCATCGTGCTCTCGATGTGCATGTGCCCATCTATGAGCCCCGGCAGCACGAATGCCTTCTTGAGATCGATCTCCTTCTTGCCCTCGTAGTCGCCGATCCCAACGATGCGCTCGCCCCAGATGGCGATGTCGCCGGCATAGACTTCCGACGAGAACACGTTGACGATCCTCGCGTTCTTGAGAACCAGATCGGCCGGCATCTTGCCGCGCGCCACCCTGATGATCTTTGCCAGATCCTTCATGCGTCACCCCGACGTGTTGGCCCGCTCCCTCCGTGCGCCCTCGCTCCGGCCGATACCCAAGCGGCGATCTATGCCACTATCCGTGTGCCGGTCTCTCTTTCGAGCGCTCGTTCGATGGACTCCGGGTTGGTGATAATAACCTCTCTGCCTCCCCCTTCGATGAAGGCGATGCCGGCTTGCACCTTCGGACCCATGCTGCCGGCCGGGAAGTGACCTTCATCGAGGTACTTGTTCGCTTCGGCAACGGTCATCATCTTCAGTGGGATCTCTTCCGTCGTACCGAAGTTGAGTACGACCTGCTCGATGTCGGTTGAGATAACAAGAAGCTCCGCGCCGATGTCGTTCGCCAGCAGCCGAGAAGCGTGGTCCTTATCAATGACGGCTTCGACACCGCTAAGACCTGCCTCATCCTCGACGACCGGAATGCCCCCACCCCCCACAGCGATGACGATGGACCCGGCCTTGAGCAGTGCCTTGATCGAGCGCGCTTCTACGACGCGCTGCGGGATCGGCGACGCCACAACTCGTCGCCATCCGCGGTTCGCGTCCTCCACGATATCCCACCCATCATCATCCCTGCGCCTCTCAGCTTCTTCCAGGGTGTAGAACGGTCCGATCGGCTTGGCCGGTTTCTGGAATGCGGGATCGTTCGAGTCGACCACGACCTGCGTCACGACTGAGACAACCTCCTTGTCGATCCCCCTCTTGCGAAGCTCCCTGCCGAGAACCTGTTGGATCATGTATCCCATGGCGCCCTGCGAGTCCGCACCACAAGTGTCCAGAGGAAGGTTCGGGAGAACGGATGAAGCCATCTCAGCTCTCAGGAGGATACTCCCCACCTGAGGGCCGTTGCCGTGGGTGACGACAACGTCCCACCCTTTCTCTATCATGCCGGCGATGTGACGACTCGTCTCCGCAGCGTTCTCGAACTGCTCCGAAATCGTGCCGCGCTGGCCGGCCTTCGTAATGGAGTTGCCGCCGATGGCGACAACCGCAAGTCTGCTCATTCACTCCTCCTACCCCATCGTCAAAGCCATGATGGCCTTCTGCGCGTGCAGTCTATTCTCAGCGACATCGTAGATGATCGAACGCTCTGCATCACAGACAGCGTCGTCCGCCTCGTTTCCGCGATCGATCGGCATCGGATGAATGAACGCAGCATCGTTTGTCCGAGCCATCCGCTCCGTGGTCGCACGCCAATCCTTGTGCTTCGCCGAGAGCTCCTGCTCGCCGTCGCGGCCAAGCTCGTAGCGCTTGGGGTGCATCCAGTGGCGCGAGTAGACGACATCAACGCCGTCGTATGCCGCATCCTGATCGTGCGTGATCTCGAACGTCGTGCCGGCGGCCGAGCAATTGGCCTTTGTCGTTTCGATGACCTTGGGGTCGATCTCGAAGCCCTCCGGGTACGCCATGCGCACGTTCATACCGAGCCGCGAGTTGATTACGATGCTCTCCTGCACGGAACTCCACGATCTGACCATCGGCGAGTAGCCCCAGATCTGGAGCAGTGTCTTCCCTCTGGTGTCTCCGATGCTCTCCCGCATCCCCATGACGTCGGCCAGACCCTGGCACGGGTGGAACATGTCGTGCGCCATGCTGATAATGGGAACGGTCGCTACATCGGCGAAGTCCCGAAGGAACTTGTCGCCGTCACCATACTTCTCGACCGAATCCTCGAGAATCCGGATGCCTATGCCGACAGCGTAGCGACTCATCACGCCGGCCGTGTCCTTCATGACCTCGCCACTCTGCGTCTTGCTCTTGAGCCGGAGGTTCTTCGTTTCGAGAAACTGAGCGTGTCCGCCCAGTTCCGTTGCCGCTGCCTCAAACGACTGGCGCGTTCTCAGCGATGAGTTGTAGAACATGAGCATGAACGTCTTGTGCCGGAGGATTGCGGCATGCTCTTCACTGTATCGATCCGCCTTCATCTTGGCGCCGAGTTCAAGCGTCGCCTCCAGCTCCTCAACGCTCCAGTCCTGAGTACAGATGAGATCGCGGCCTCTAAGATTCACTGCCATCATCAAAACCCCTCTATCTAGACATCCATCGTCAGGGCCATGATGGCCTTCTGTACGTGAAGTCTGTTCTCCGCCTCGTCAAACACTACCGAATTCGGACCGTCGATGACCTCATCGGTCACCTCGAACCCGCGGTCGCACGGCAGGCAGTGCATGTATTTTGCGTCAGGCTTTGCGAGCTTCATCTTTGCAGCGTCGCAGATCCAGTCCTTGTTGGCGTCGAAGAGCTCCTGCGTCTTCTCCATCATCGGCGCATCTGCGATCGGTGGAATGAAGTGCTTCGAAGTCCACGCCTTCGGGTAGACGACATCAGCGTCCTTGAAAGCTTCTTCCATGCTGTTCGTTATCTCGAACGAGCCGCCGGACTCCTCCGCGCGCTTCCTTGTAGCCGCGATCACATCATCGTCGAGCTCGAGTCCCTTGGGATGTGCCAGAACCACATCACAACCGACGGTGGCGGCTGCGATCACTGCGCTGTGAGGAACCGACAGTGGCTTGTGGACGCTCGGGCTGTAGGCCCAACTCATCACGAACTTCTTCCCCTTGAAACCGCCGCAGTGCTCCTTGACGGTGAGGATATCGGCCATGCCCTGGCAGGGATGGTAGATATCGCACTCCATGTTGATAATGGGAACGCGCTCTGCCCAGTGCGCGAACTCACGCACGATGCGATTGGCCTTGCCGTTTACCCAACCGACGGGATCCCCATATATCCGGATGGCCATGCCGTGACCCATGCGGTCGAGCACACGTGCCACATCCGAGATACGCTCGGTCGAATAGGCAACCTCTTCGCCCTCGAGCACCGGCATGTAGATCTTGTTGGGATCGAGGAAGTGCGCGTGCCCGCCCATCTGCGTCATCCCCGCCTCGAAACTGTTTCTCGTTCTCAGAGATGAATTGTAGAAGATCATGAAGAGCGTCTTGTCCTCAAGGTACTTGTGAGGACGTCCCGACTTGAACTTCTCCTTGAGCTCCGCCGAGAAATCGAGGATGAACTCGATCTCTTCCCTCGTGTAGTCCAGAAGTGTGATGAAATCCCTACCCCTGAAATCTTTCGTACTGAACACCGCTGCCTCCGTTCTGTTCTGTCTTACCGGTGACGTCTCAAGTACCTCTCGTCAGACACACCTTGTCGTGCACAGCAAACCAGTCAGTTTCTCAGACACATTTCCTCAAGCGACGACGCAGTCAGTGATTCTACCAGCATCGTTCTGTACTCGGCCGACGCCCTCACATCATCTATCGGACTCGCGGCCTCGACCGCGAGCCGCGCCACGGCCTTCACAAGCGCCGGTCGGTCAGTTGAAGTTCCCCACTCCGATTCGAAGAGCTCCTCGGCCGCCCTCGCGCGCACTACTGTTGGAGCAACCGAGCCGAAGGCCAGACGCACTGTTGCTGTCCCGGGATCGAATGTAGCTCCGATCGATACGATCGCGATGACGAGCGCGTTTCGCTGCCCCACCTTACGGTAGTAGCTCTTGGCATCGGCGCCGGGCAGATCGAACGATACTCCGGTAATGAGTTCGTCTCCGGCCAGCGTCGTCACTCCGGGCCCCTTGAAGAAGCCCGCAATAGGAACGATGCGCTCCCCTCGCACCGACAGAATGCGCACGTCAGCATCCAGAGCCGCGAGGGCAGTCACGCTGTCAGCCGCCGGCGATGCGTTCGCTACATTCCCTCCGATCGTACCGCGAGAACGTGTCTGCGGAGAACCGACTGCGGCGCACGCTTGAGCAAGCAACCCGGCTCTCTCGCGCACCATGGAATGCGCCGCGATCTCGGCGTGTGTGGCAAGCCCACCGAACTCGACGCGTCCGTCAGCGATGGTGATCTCCGCGTGTCCGGACACGCCGGAGAGATCTACAAGCACGTCCGGTCTCAACACGCGTTTTCGGATGAGCACGGCGAGATCCGTCCCTCCCGCTATCACCCTTCCCGATTTACCGGCGTCGGCAATAGCGGCCACGGCCTCGTCCAGGCTTTTCGGATGTCTCCAGACGGGCTCGTACACTACATCATCTCCCAGGCAGAAAACCCCGTGACAGAAGAGCCTCCAACACACCTCCGCCAACGGCGAGAGCCTTGTCGGAAACGGTGGCGGGGTCTATCCTGTCCCCGCGAGGGTCGATGTCTCCGCTCTTCTGGCCCTCACGGAGTTCCACACCATCCGAGACGAGTCCGCGGATCAGTCCCCCGGTCCGGGCGACCATCACCTTCCCCCCGACCTCACCGAGCTTGTCACCGGTCTCAACCAGATCTCCGATTCGTCGCGTGGACCGGAAGTGGCCGTTTGCCGGAGAGCGTACTATCCGCTCCTCGGTCACGCCCAGTACCGCACCGGGAATGCCGGTGTCGGGTTCAGCGCGTCCGGATCGGATGACCCGACCCAGCCTGTGTCCGCGGTTGGTCTCGATCACAAGATCCACGTCCCGCCCGGCTTCGAATCCCGGCCCCAGTCCGATCGTGAGAGGGGCGTCATCGATACCGGTGCCAAGGTTTCGTTTCGCCATCCTGGCATCCACTACCACCTCGGGACTCAGAATG
>JAUWBY010000350.1 GCA_030609605.1 Candidatus Eiseniibacteriota bacterium | reverse complement strand
ACAGGGAGTTCGAAACTCCTGAGTGCGCCGGGAAGCACATCTTCCCTGTCCCGGCAGATGACGGTCTGGGAAGCCTGTGACTTCAGGCGGTAGACGATCTCCTCGCTCTCCCCGCTGCCGACGCCTGAATCCCGATTCCCGTCGCGGAGACCCGACACCGGATTCCCGTCGCGGACACCCAACATGTACACCTGCTCCCCGAACATCGATGCCGAGAAGAGAATGCGCGTGTTCACCTTGACCGTGGTCGGGCCGACGACATCGAGCACAACGGGCGATAAACCCGAGGCGATATAGTAGGTCAGCTCCTTCTCCCTGTGGAGAAGCGTCTCGACGGCTCCGTATTCTCGCGGGGCGATCGAGATGCGAATCGGTGTTCGTGATGCCGATTCGAAGATGCGGGCATCGACCATTGCCCGTCCCACGGCCTTGAGCGAATAGCTGTGTGTCCCTGTAGGCACGTCTATGTAGATGCGACGTATCTTCCCCGGAGTGAACGGAGTCAATGCTATGTAGTAGGCCCCCGGGGCCGCAGACTCTGTCGCGAGCTCTCTTGTGTCGATGAGTGCGCCGTCCCTGTGAATCTCCACAGCGTACGCGACGGTGGATGCTCCAACTGGAACGCTCTTGTCTTTGCCGGGGCCCCCCAGGCTATTCGACACACTGAGGCGCGTCAGTATCTTGACGCGGGTCGGTCCCTCGACCACAAACCTGAGAGCATTCCCTGAGTCGAAGCGGTAGTAGGTGAGTGCACGTGACTCCACCATGATCCTGGTGCTGGATACGTTGCCACTCGGCGAAAGCGACCGCCAGTCCACGGCCCGTGAGATAGTGGCCATGAAGGCGATGGCGACCGACGCCACCATCACGCAACGAACGATCCTGAATCTGCCGGCTGTGCGCATCGTTGTCAGTTTCTCCATCTCTCAATCCGCCTGACGCATCAAGCGGATGCGTGTCCATCCGAGCCCCGCATGACACCCCGGTCCGTCGCTACCGTGACCCTCTGAAGAGGTAATGCTTGATGTCAATCCGCACAACGACGAAGATCGCAAACGCGTACAGAACAGCGAATACGACGGCGAGCGGCACACTGTAACGGTCTCTGTAGAAGACGCCACCCGTCCCTACGGCCGGAAGCGGGATTGGCTCCGGACTCAGATCGTAGCGCTCAATGAGATCCTCCGGACGGGGCACATGAATGATCGGCACGCCGTTCTCCGCCATCCTCACAAGCACTCCCCTTCTTGGGAAGTTCTTGGTCGGGAGATTGCGCCAGAGACCCGGCTTGATGAGGTTGCCGGTTTGACTGCTCCCAAGACTTGCCAGGCCGCCTCCGATGTTCACATAGACGCGGTACTCGCGCCCACCGGATGCCTCGCGGAAGATCTCCATCCTTTTCTCGATGCTCTCGTCAAGCGACGGCTCGTTTATGAGCGCTACACCGTTTCGTTCGAACGCATCCCGGATCAGCGCGCGGCCCTCGGGAGGAAGCCCGCGACCCATGTCGTTACTGCCTCCGAGTGAAGCCGCAACCGACCTGTGCGAGATGATACCCTCACGCTCGAGCGCCGCTTCCATATCTAGCCACGTGAGATCGGGATCGTTGGCGCCCCACATCGAAGCGCCTACCGAGGGAACCGATACCGGTATCGCGCCCAGTGCTTCCACGGCGATCACCATACCCGCGTTCATGAGCGGGAACGAACCAGTGAAACCGAGAGCGACGAGGTCCCCGTCAGCAACACCTGCTCGCTTCAACATGTCAACAAAGACAGCGGAGATATTCGGATCGAGCGCTTTGAGTTTCTGCTCGTGCGACCCGCGACTTGTCGTTGTCGGAGAGACCTTCGCCCCGATCAGGCCTGTCTCATTGGGATCGTTGACTACATCGATCACGCTGCCGCGCTCGAGGCGCTCAACCTTGAGTACTCCCATCGCAAGGCTCGTTCTGGTCGCGGCGTCCATCTTCTCCGTGAAGTACTGCTGCATGACGGGCGTCTTCGACCGCTCGGTGATCGCTGCGAGAATCAGACCGAGCACTGCGAGCCCCACCAGGCTCATCACATGAACCCTACCAGGTCGGTATTTCAATCGGGGCCCCTCCTGTTCCTACGATCAGCACAAGACGAACCAGCACGGCCGCCATGAG
>JAUWBY010000188.1 GCA_030609605.1 Candidatus Eiseniibacteriota bacterium | reverse complement strand
AAGGTTGACGCCGTGCTCATAGGAGTGGGGACCGTTCTGGCCGACGATCCGAATCTGACAGACCGTCGTCCTGAGGGCGGGAAACGCCAGCCGGCGCGGATGGTAATCGACTCAACGCTCAAGACGCCGGATGGGGCCAAGCTGCTCAGTGGTGCAAGAAGGCACAGAACGATCATTGTCACGGGGCTTGAAACGACCGCCGAGCGTCGCGCGTGCCTTGAGCAAACCGGCGCCGAACTCTGGACGGCGGCAGCCGGGGACGGCGGACTGGATCTCGATGAGATCCTTCGGCGCGCAGCTGAGGAAGGGCTCATCGATATCCTGTGCGAGGGAGGGCCTCGACTGGCCACTTCACTTCTGAATGCCGGCCTGGTTGACAGGGTCTCCTTTTTCGTTGCGCCCATCCTTGTTGGAGCCGATGCACCGGCAGCGTTGGGAAGAATAAGGCTCGACAGCATCGCCTTCTCAGAAGGGCGCTGGACGACTGTCGAATCGGATGCTCTCTTTGAGGCCGGTATCATGCGAGAGGGCGAAGCCGCGGTCGGGAGGTAGTGCTCTTGTTTACAGGACTCGTAGAAGAGACAGGGCGGATCAGTTCCGTGGCGCGCACTGATGCTGGCGCTTCGGTCACAGTGGCTGCGTCTTTCGCGCCAGAGCTTTCCCGGGGCGAGAGTGTGGCATTGGATGGAGTCTGTCTCACCGTTACCGAAACGACGGCAGCAAGCTTCACAGTGGATGTCATCCCGCAGACCCTGAGTCTGACGACACTGGGCAAGCTCAGACCGGGGGCAGAGGTGAACCTGGAAAGAGCACTCAGACTTGGTGACAGACTCGGCGGACATATGGTGACGGGCCATGCGGATGGAACAGGAACGGTTGTGGGCATGACACGTTCCGGAGAGAGCACCGAACTCGCGATTGAACTCAAGCCGGACTTCATGAAATACGTTGTTCCACGTGGATCGATCACGGTTGACGGTGCGAGTCTGACGATCGCGGGCATCTCGGGGCGAACGGTTACGATCGCCCTGATCCCCGAGACACTCCGCAGGACGGTCGCCGGCAACTACAGGACTGGAAGGACCGTGAACATAGAGACCGACATACTGGCCAGGCATATAGAAAGACTGCTGGAAGCATACGGAGACTCTGCGGAGCCGCAGAAGGCGAATCGCAGGGACGGACTCACCATGGAGAAGCTCAGAGAACTTGGGCTCGTGGAGTGAATGCGGCATGAACGCATACGAGACAATCGAGAGAGCGCTCGGCGACATCAGAAACGGCAAGATGGTACTTGTGGTTGATGATGAGACACGTGAAAACGAGGGCGACCTGATCATGGCGGCAGAGAAGGTGACGCCCGCGGCGATCAATTTCATCGCACGCGAGGGACGTGGCCTCATATGTGTCCCGATGACGGGGGAGCGACTTGATGAACTGGATCTGCACCCGATGGTCGCCGACAACACCTCGCTGATGAGCACGGCTTTTGCCGTATCGGTTGATGCTGTGAAGGGAACCACAACCGGGATATCCGCCCATGATCGCGCTGTGACCGTGCAGACTCTGGTAGCGTCGGAGACCCGCGCGACCGACCTCGCGCGGCCCGGTCATGTGTTCCCGCTTCGCGCGGCGGCAGGTGGAGTCCTCAGACGTGCGGGTCATACGGAGGCGACCGTAGATCTTGCGAGGCTCGCCGGCCTCAAGCCGGCCGGCATCCTCTGCGAGGTGATGAGCGATGACGGCAGCATGGCGCGACTCCCGGAGCTTCGAGAGATGTCGGAGCGCTTCGGCCTGACGCTCGTGAGCATTGAGGATCTGATCAGCTACCGACAGCGGACGGAGCAACTTGTGCGGCGGGTGGTGACGACGAAACTCCCGACCCGCTATGGGGAGTTCGACCTATATCTGTACGAGAACGACATAGATAACCACGAGCATCTGGCTCTCGTGAAGGGAAAACCAGGCCCCGACCACGATGTTCTCGTTCGCGTTCACTCGGAGTGTCTGACCGGAGATGTGTTCGGTTCCAGTCGCTGTGACTGCGGGGACCAGCTCCACGCGGCGCTGAAGATGATCGAGGATGAGAAAGAGGGCGTCCTTCTCTATATGCGGCAGGAAGGGCGTGGAATAGGGCTGAGCAACAAGCTCAGAGCATACGAGTTGCAGGACAAGGGACGCGACACGGTTGAGGCCAACGAAGAACTGGGATTCCCCGCCGATCTCAGGGACTATGGGATCGGCGCGCAGATCCTCGCTGACTTGGGGGTCGGACAGATCAGGCTGATCACCAACAACCCGAAGAAGATAGTGGGACTCGAGGGCTATGGCCTGAAGATCGTCGACCGCATCCCGATCGAGATCCCACCGACGGAGCAAAATCGCCAGTACCTGGCGACCAAGCGTGACAAGCTGGGCCACTATCTCCAGATAGATGTGTGCGCAGACGACACGATGGACGGGGACCGCCGGGAGGGCATCGCCCGCTCTCCGAGCGGGTGCACCCCCTCGGGGAGCGAGGGCACCCACTTTGCGGGACAGTTGACAGTTGCCGGGAACTCCAAGGAGGAAACTGATGAGTAAGGTGTACGAGGGACACATCACCGGTGAAGGACGCAAGATCGGGATCGTCGTGTCGCGCTTCAATGAGTTCATCTCAGGTCGTCTGCTTGAGGGTGCGATGGACTGTCTCAGACGGCACGGAGTCGATGACGACGAGATCGCTATCGCCTGGGTGCCAGGCGCATTCGACATACCTGCCGTCGCGAAGAGAATGGGTGACTCAGGCGCGTACGATGCAGTACTATGCCTTGGTGCGGTCATTCGCGGGGCGACACCTCATTTCGACTACGTTGCTGCCGAGGTCGCGAAGGGCGTTGCCCAGGCGGGAATGCAGTCAGGAATACCGACCGTCTTTGGAGTGATCACTGCCGACAGTTTGGAGCAGGCGATCGAGCGGGCCGGTAGCAAAGCGGGCAATCGCGGGTACGATGCCGCACTTGCGGCTCTGGAACTCGCCGATCTTTACGCAAGGATGGGATAGTGCCCGACGAGAAGCACTCAAGCGGGGGCAGTCGCAGAGAAGGACGCGAGTTGGCCCTCAAGTTTCTCTATCGACAGGAGCTGACTGGCCTCTCCGAGGGCGTTATCCCGGATCTCGACGAAGCCAGGAGCGCTGCACTCGTGTTCTCCACAGCTCTTGTCAAGGGCGTCCGTGAGCACCTGATTGAGATCGATGGTTCCATAGCTGCTGCGAGCGAGCACTGGGAGATATCCCGGATGGGAACAGTAGACCGTACTATTCTCCGGATCGGGGTCTTTGAGCTCTTGTTTCTCCCGGACAACCCTGTGGCGGTCATCATCAATGAAGCTGTAGAGATTGCTCACAAGTACAGCTCGAATGAATGCGGAAGCTTCGTGAACGGCGTGCTCGATCACGTTGCCCGAGAGGCAAGGGGAGGCGAGTGCGCTACATCATCCTGAGTGACATCCACGGCAACCTTGAGGCCCTGACGGCCGTTCTCGACAGAGCGGAAGATCTCAGAGCGGATGGCTACATCTGCCTCGGCGACATCGTGGGCTACGGCGCCTCGCCGGAGGAGGTCGTGGAGCGTGTCCGGGGACTTGATCCCATCGCGGTTCTCGGCAACCACGACAGTGCAGTCCTGAACGAAAGGGAAGCGTTCACGTTCAACAAACAGGCCAGAAACGGCGTGGCGTGGACCCGTTCGCACATCTCGGAGGAGTCGCGGCAGTACCTCAGGAGTCTGCCGCTCGTTCGCAGACTGGACTCGGTTTTCTGCGTTCACGCCTCGCCGTCTAAGCCGGCGGAGTGGACGTATGTTCTGAGTGCGGCCGCAACGGTGGAGCAGTTCGCCGCCTTTGATGAGCAGGTGTGCCTCATAGGCCACTCCCACTGTCCCCTCATCGTCAAAATGACGGAATACGGTCCGAGCGAACTCAAGGGACCGACTGAGTGGCTCGATGCCAATGAACGCTATATCATCAATGTCGGCAGTGTCGGACAGCCGCGCGACGGTGATCCGCGCGCAGCCTTCGGACTTCTGGACCTGGACGACGGCGTCATCACGTTACTCCGGGCCAAGTATGACACGGCCGCGGCCAGGGAGCGCATTATCAGCGCTGGGCTGCCGACCATCCTGGGCGACAGACTTCTGGACGGGAGTTGACGTGCTGGAGACCCGCGCATGATCACCGCAAGCATCGGCATAATGGCCTACAACGAGGAGCGCAACATCGGGCGCCTCCTGAAGGCCCTCACAACCCAGGAACTCACGAACGTTGAGATCCGCCAGATCATCGTTGTTTCAAGCGGATCGACCGATCGCACCGACGAACTGGTGGCAGAGTGGGTGGAGCGTCATCCTCTTGTTGAGCTCGTGGTGCAGACCGAGCGACGGGGGAAATCCTCCGCTATCAACGTCTTTCTCGAGAGAGCCGAAGCCGACGTTTTCGTACTTGAAAGTGGCGACACGATTCCCGCCGCCAACTGCATCGAGCAGATGGTCGTCCCGTTCGAGGACCCGGAGGTCGGAATGGCGGGAGGACGCCCGACTCCTGTGGACGATCCCGAAACCTTCATGGGGTTCGTCGTGCACATGCTCTGGCGGCTCCACCACAAGCTGGCACTCAAGTCGCCCAAGCTGGGCGAGATGGTCGCGTTCAGGTCTTTCGTGAAGGAGATACCTCCAGAGAGCGCCGTTGACGAAGCAAGCATCGAGGCGATCGTGACGGACTACGGTCTGCGACTCGTGTACGTGCCGGAGGCGATCGTGTACAACAAGGGT
>JAUWBY010000137.1 GCA_030609605.1 Candidatus Eiseniibacteriota bacterium | reverse complement strand
CCAAGAAGGATAGCGTCCGTCATGGCCACCAGACCGAACCCGCACGCCATGCGGACCGCGTTCAGATCGTTCGTCGCGTGCGCCATCAGGTCACCGGTCTTCGTGAGGGCAAAATAGCGGGACGAGAGCCTCAGCAGATGCTCGAAGATCCTGTTCCTGATGTCTTCCTCAATGTGTCGCGATGTCCCGATGATCAGACAGCGCCAAACGAAGCGCAAGGCGGCGATCCCGGCCGCGAACGCCGCTATCGTCAGACCGTACGTTGCGAGATCGCCACCCGTCGCCGTTCCGGCCGTGAGACCATCCACGGCCTGCTTGATGATACGCGGGATGAAAAGCTGGAGGCCGTCAACGACAAGCAGGCTCGCGAGACCGATGACGACAGCCCGGCGATATTGGGCGAAGTGCTTGAGAATGCTCTTGAGATTGCCCACGTGAAGCCTCTCCACGACTGAATACGCAAACGCGGACTTTGGGTCCGCAAGGTTCCGTCAGCATAGCACAGCGCGCACGGGGCCGCGAGACCCGTTGACAACGCGCAGGGGGACCGTAACACCCGTTGACAGCGCCACCGCTCGACCGTAAGCTGACGTTCCAAGACATAGACAGACTGATGTCGGTCAACAGAGAGGACATATCATGAAAAACAGCGCTTGCCTGCTTGCAGCCACACTGGCGTTCGCGATCATCGCTCTGCCCGCGGTAGCAGAGACTTTCCTGGTGGATCTTGAAGGCAACGGGAACTGGCTGACCATCGCCGAGGCCATAGCCGATACCAATGTCAGCGAAGCCGACACGATTCTGGTCGCCCCGGGCATCTACACCGGCGAAAACAACCGGGGTCTCGATTTCACGGGAAGAAATCTGGTGGTCTCCGCGTTCACGCCCCGAGTTGGGGATGTGATCATCGATTGCGAAGGCCTCGACCGCGCGTTCCACTTCCACTCGAGTGAGAACCAGACCAGCATCATCGAAGGCCTCACGATCAGAAACGGCTACCTGGGCGGAAACGGTGGTTCGATCTACTGTGCCGCAGGCTCCGGCATCACCATCAGAAACTGCATCTTTGAGAACAGTCACGCGAGCACCGGCGGAGCACTGGCCATAGCCTCGGCATCGGCCCATATCTCCGGCTGCACGTTCAACGGCTGCACGGCCGAGTACGGCGCCGGCGTCAGCGTCGGGTTCGGAGACTCCGTCATAGAGGACTGCGTGTTTGAAGGAGGCCAAGCCGGCTTCTCCGGCGGCGCCATCTGGTGCTCGAACTCGGAGTCAACGATCACAGGATGCACGATCTCGAACTGCTCCGCCGACATGGTCGGGGGGAGCATCCACTGCCAGGGCGGCAATCCCACGATTACCTACTGCACGATCTATGGGGGCGATGCCTTCAACGGAGGCGGTATCTATTGCCAGATCGCCAATCCGCTCATTACGAACACGATCGTGGCCTACGGACTGCGCGGCAGGGGCGTCTACTGCCTCAGCAGCGAGCCCGAGATCACTCACTGTATCTTCTACGGCAACCTGCCCGTCGACGTGCTCTGCGGCAATCACTACGACAATCTGTCGCAGCCTCCCCTCTTCTGCGACTCGGGATCCCTTGATTTCACTCTCTGTGCCGACTCGCCCGGTCTTGCTGCCAACAACGAATGGGAAGAATCAATAGGCGCTCAAGGCATGGGCTGCGACGAGTGCGGCAGTCCGGTTGAGAACTCCTCCTGGGGCGCGATAAAGGCCATCTATCGGACCGACCCACGATAGCAGGTGAGACGCGCGGCCCGACAAACACGAGCTGGAGCATTGGGCCGTTTTGTGGTATAATGATGTCGCGTGGTCTGGCGCCGGGCTTACGAGGAGGTGCGAATGATGCGTACTGTGATTGTTTCGATACTGATCGTGGTGGTGGGTGTCGGCACGGCACTTGCGAACCCGATCATAGCGGACCAAATCTACATCGACTTCGAGCCACCCTACCGCGAGTACCGAATTGACCCGGAGCCATATACGCCCTTTGATGCCTACATCGTGGTCGAGAGCTTCTTCGGGCCGGGATTCACAGCCATATCCTTCGGGCTGGCGGTAACACCGGGAATGAGTTCTGCTACGAGTTTCGAGATCCTCCTGCCTGGTTATGTGGTAGTCGGTGAGTATGAGACGGGCATCACACTGACTTCGACGGAATGCATAACACCTGACATGCAACCGATGGCTATCGCTGTGCTGCACTGCCTCTACCAGGGCACACCGGGTAATATCGAGATCATCGCTCATCCGGAGTTCCCCAACTGGATCGTATACTGTGATGACAGCGTGGAGATCTTTTGCGTCCTTTCCCACGGCGGGGTGGGCAAGCAACCTCTAGCCGGAGACTGCGAAGGTAATCCGGTAGAGAGTGTCTCCTGGGGCGCTCTCAAGGCCTTGTACAGATAGACACAGTGAGCTGACAGATCACGCATGAGCAACCGCCCCATCCGGATGGATAGGGCGGTTGCTTCGTTCAAGAATAGTCAGCCGCGACCTTCCTGAACACCTTTCATGTACAGATACAGGAAACTCTGGTATTGTGTCAATAGGAAACTGCCTGCAGGAAGGTACTGCATGGGTACATCGTGATCCGCCCGGCTGACTGAGGAAACCTGCTGGCCGGAGGCAGCGGGTATCGACCTCGTGAGAGTGGAGCCGTCACGACTGCTTGATCAGGGAAATCGAGTAGTCTTCATAGAAGATGTGTCTTAGACCCCGCTTCCGGCCGAGGATCAGGTTCACCTCGACCTCCCCCGAGTGCCTTGTGAGCAACCGCATCCCATCACCATACGGCCCGAAGGACTTGTCGAGCGTGATCTCAGTAACTGGAAAAGGAGGATCGGCCACTTCACCGACGATACGGACCGGCCCGTGATCCACGACGGATATCCATATGGTCCCGTCGAAGTGATGCATATCCCGCAAGACGGCCCTCACATCGACGCGGTAGCACAGAGTTTCTTCCATCTCTTCAGTGCCATTGAGTGTCAGCGAGTACTCATCGACCCCAAGTTCCGGGCCGGTCAGGCTTTCCAGTGTGTATTCGCCGGCCGGATAGGAGAGCTTAGAGGAGAGTTCCTCTCTTGTCATTCCCTCACCTGCAACATACGTGAGCACAGCGGTAGCCCGCTTGCTGATGCCGCTCTTCTGCGGCTCGACCATGACCTGGTTCACGCTCAGGCTCTCTATGAGTGAGCGCGTGCGCAGAATGCCCGTGTCGTACCGCTCGAGAAGCGCCTCGATCTGCAGCAGCGAGTCAGCCGCAGCAGCCGTGGCCGCATCCAGCGATACGAGACAAGCGGCGATAACCACTCCGCTGATCCACTTCAATCCTCGCTCCGACAACAGGAACCTCCATGAAATGCGACTGTCGGCACTCTAATCAGTGCTCGCGATCGTGTCAAGCCATGCTCCTTCCTTGACGGCCCCGGTGCGCGGGATCATACTCGCGCTGAAGTTTCAGGCACCCTGCCGCGTCTGACAAGGGGAACGGAATCATACTTGCGCTGAAGTTCCAGGCACCCTGCCGCGTCTGACAAGGGGAACGGAACCATACTTGCGCTGATGTTCCAGACGGCCTACTGCTTCCGATTGGTGGGCGTGCGCAAGAATACCTTCGGGATGGATACATGATGAGACCGGATGGATCATACTCCCCCACGTACGAACGACTGCCACGGGACCGAACCCACCTCTGTCCGCTACGGCCGTTCTACCGGCGTGTCTGGCTCACGGCGCTCCTTCTGGCCGCCTTGTCTCCCACCGCAGCACCAGCAGGGCGGATCATCGACCTTGCAGAGACCGGCGTCGCTGTTCTGTCAGGAGCCGTCCCAGGTGAGCAGTTCGGCTACAGCTTGGCCACCGGCGATCTCGTCGGCAACGGACACAATATGGTTATTGTGGGTGCGCCCGGACGTACTTCGGACGGTGGCGTGCCAGGCGCCGGCGGCGTCTACATATTCTCATACGTGGATCTTGCCGGCGCCAATGAGTCGGCCGATACACTTCAGCCGGCCGACTCGCCCAAACCCGCGATGGTCACGATCGTCGGTACAGCAGGAGGCTCGCGGTTTGGCGCGACCGTCGCCGCCGGGGACTGGAATGGAGACGGCTCCGATGGTTTGGTGGTAGGTGCTCCGGACCATGGCCTTTCTGATGCTATGTTCACCGGAGTTCTCTATCTCTTCGACATCCCAGATAGTTCCAGTCCCCTCCACATCTCGACGGCCGACGCTCGTCTTGTGATCAGAGGAACCGCGCTCGGCGGCCATCTCGGAAGTTCGCTTCTGGCAGCGGACCTGGACGGCGATGGACGGGATGAACTCATCGTGTCTGCATTCAGAGCTCCGGGACCTCGCGGAGTGGACTCCGGACATGTCTACGTGCTCAACGGCGCGGCGCTCAGCGCGGCAACCGGTGAGGTCACAGTTGACACACTGACCAGTGTGCGGATAAGCGGTGAAAATGGGGAGGACGGAGTCCACGGGCTCGCCGTTGCTGATATCGACGGTGATGGTGTGCTGGAACTCCTTGTCGGCGCATACCTGGCCGATGGACCCGGCCGGAACCGTTTCGATGTCGGCAAGCTCTATGTGGTCGAGGTTGCCGAACTCCTCGTCTCACATCAATCTCCCGCTTCAGACTCGCTCAGTTCAGCTGAATCTGTCGGCCCGGGTACGACCGCTCCGGCGACAGTCGAGATCGTACTTCCCGACCACACCACAGGCGTCATCACGGGCGCCGCCCTTCGGGGCTTCCTTGGGCGGTCTATCGCTGTCGGAGACGTCGATCTTGACGGCATAGATGACATGTTCGTGTCGGCATACGGCGCTCGGGGAAAGAGCGATAAGGAGACCGCAGCAGGTGAGGCGTATCTGATCTTCGGGGGTGACGACGCCCTCACGGGAGCGCTCTATCTTGTGGATCAGGGAACGGACAGCTCCGAGATCGATGACCTACCACGATTCGTCGCCCGATCCAGGTGGAATCTCTTTGGTCTCCCCGTACTGATGGCGGACATGAACGGGGACGGCCCGACGGATCTCATCGTCGCGGCGCAGCTTGCCGGGCGCGGTTCCAACCGCGGACAATGCGGTGAGATCTACATCTACTTCGGCAGTCTCAGATCGGTGATGATGGCCAAGGCGGGCAGCGCAGAGCACGCTGACGTGACCATTGTCGGAGCATCCGCACTCGATTCGATCGGTGGATCGCTTCTGGCCGCCTACCTGACGAGGTCCAGGCGCCCGGCGCTCATCATAGGAGCTCCGAATGCGCTGGTGCGGGGACTCGATGGAGGTGCCGGTTCCGACGGTGTCGACAAGAGCAGTGGCTGGGAAGACGAGCGCTGCGGGAAGGTACTGATTGTCTCCTCCGAACTCCTTCTCGACCGCTGACACGGACGCCATCACAGCGGATTGCACCGCCTGCGCTCTGCACAGAACGTCCGCCTGCTACCTTGCTCTCACCTTCTTGTCGGCATTGAAAACAGTCCAGTAGTGCTCCTCAGCCATTCCGGCCTCGTCTTCGTCAAAACCCACCCGTATCATCACTCGCTCCGCGAAGGCATCGGCGTCGCGCTCCTGATTCCGCTTCTCCGCCTTCGCTAGATAGTAGTGACCCCACTCGTGTGCCACGAGGTGCCAGACCGCCAGCACGGCGGTCTCCGGATCCGTATCGGTCATGTGGTAGAGATTGTGGATGAAACCGAAGTCGTAGACTGGGACGACGGCTTTGTGCTCGTCGCCGGTCAGGGTAACCTGTCCGCCGGTTGTGTCCCAGTGACGCAGCCGAAGCGAGCGCGAGGAGTAGCTGTCGCGGATCCTCAGGGCCTTGTAGACCAGTGTTCCGACCTGGCTGTGAACCGTCGCCATATACCGGAATCCCGACCGCACACGCCGGACCCACTCCACTTCGTTTCTCAGCTTCCGGCTCAACTTCACACCCCCTCAATAGAGAGCATAGCACAGATCGCAGCCACGAACAGAAAGGAGGGGCAGCACAGGTGCGCCACCCCTCTTCCTTGTCGATACGGGGAGACTCCGTGTCTCCTCCGGAAAACCTGCAGGACCAGCTACTTCAGTACGACCAGCTTGCCGAAGGCAGTGAGGCCGTCGACGTTCAGTCTGGCAAAGTAGACGCCGGATGCGACCCTCTCCCCGTTCTCGTCCATGCCATCCCAGTAGGCCAGCTTGTCGCCTGCCGACATCTGCTCGTTCACGACCGTCCTCACTTCACGCCCGGTGATGTCGTAGATGGTCATCTCAACGGCTCCGCCGCCGTTCTGGATCGAGTAGGAGATCGACGTCCCGGCAGCAAACGGGTTCGGACTCGCGGGCCTCAGTGCAAAGACATGAGCGTCGACAT
>JAUWBY010000375.1 GCA_030609605.1 Candidatus Eiseniibacteriota bacterium | reverse complement strand
CGGCGCACTCGACCGCCCGAGCGTTCGTGTCGACCATAACGACTCGCCCCACCGATGCCAGGTGCGCGGCGGCAATGCCGATGGGACCGTACCCGCACCCGACGTCGATGACCGAATTCATCGGCATGACGTCGACGGACTCGATCAGGAGGAGCGTGCCCTCGTCCATCTCCTTGCGTGAGAAAATGCCGGCACGCGTACAGAACGTGTACTTCCTCCCGCGCAGCCTGGTCTCGATCGTGTGTTCGTAGACCGACGGGTCGGCAGGCACAGGCGAGCGAACCGGGCTGCGCTCGGCGCGCATGAGCCAGTAACCGCCACTCTTCCGTATCACCTTGGCCGGGCCGATGGTCTCGGAGAGCTTCCGCATGTAGCTCTTGGCGCCCTTCCTCACCTTGGCAATGAGATAGAAGCTCCCGCCGTTTCTGAGTTTCGGCAGGGCACGATCGATCATCTCGAAGATTGCCTCGGTGCCCTCTTCGACAGGGGGATTCATTGCGATGATGTTGAAGAAGCCGTCGGAGTAGCGGTCGAGCGTGTGATCAAGGACGATGTGAGCGTTCGCAACACTGTTCGCCTTGACGTTCTCCTGCGCCCATCGCACTGCGCGGATATCGGAATCGACCATGCGGATGTCGACCCCGGGCGCGCTGTTGGCGAGGGCCACACCTACGGCCCCGTAACCGCAGCCGTAGTCCAGGATATTGTCACCGGGACTGACGTTGACGTTGTCGATGAGCAGGCGCGTCGACTTCGCAATGCGGTCCTTGGAGAAGAGCCCGCCCACCGATCGGAAGGTTCTCTCCTGATGTCTCAGCCTGGTTGTTATTTCGTAGGAACTCTTGACCATATCGAGTGCCGGCTGCTGTGAGAGAGAATGCCCCGCCTGCTAGAAGCGGGGCATCCGCGAGCTGGAGGCGATGATCGCTGTCGCCTTCAGCGGAACAGCAGGATCGGTCGGCGGCAACAGTAAGTGAGCCGCCAACCAGCTTGTGCGAAAGCCGGCCCTTGGGCCGACCGTTGACTTTACGGGTTCCACGCGGACTATACGACCCGACGGTAGGTCGGTCAAGTTGATTGTGGGGTTTTTCCGGTGAACCCCTTCCGCCCGATCCGCTTCGCGACCAGCACGCCCCCCACGGACATCGGCACGAAGTAGATAGCAAGCCGCCAGAGCACGAGCGACACGCCGACGAAGCGCGCCGGCAGAAACGCGGCGAAGAACCCGATGTATCCGCCCTCACCAAACGCCAGTGAGCCCGGTGTGGGCGTCGCGGTGATGACGGGCTTCAGGAGACACTGCAGCACAAGAGGTCCAACCATCGAGCCGCGGTAGCCGAAGCCCCACAGGATCACGATAGCGACCATGAACTCCGCGAGATAGGCGAGAATGACCAGGAGGATGCCCCAGAGGAGGACCCATCGCTTGTGGCGACCGAGGGTAGTGAGTGCCTCCCGGAAGACGTGCGACTCGCTTTCCATCATGACGCGGGATTCCTCGACTCTCCGCGCGGCCTTCCCGCGCAGCCTGCGACCCAGAAATGCCGCCAGGCTATCGATCATGCGCTTGAATTGCCTCGGGTAGCGGAGCATGGTAACGAGGATCGCCACAATGAAGACGAGCGGCACGGCGGACAGTGGCCCTACTATCTTGAGGAATGTGACCGTCCCCTCCGAACCCTCCCACCCGAGCGCGGTGAGCGTCGTGGCGCC
>JAUWBY010000021.1 GCA_030609605.1 Candidatus Eiseniibacteriota bacterium | reverse complement strand
GATCTCAAGGATCGTGAAGGCGTCGTGAAGCTCGGCCACTCCAACGTCCGAAGGCCCGACACCTGCCATCTCGAACGACCGGGCGGCAGCGCGTCTGACCGCAAGAAGATCCGTCGGTTCCTCACGCTCGTGAACACAGTGTGTATCGGTCGCCTGCCCTATCCCGGCGAGCCTGACCAGAGGCCTGCCGGTCTTCTCTGCGACCTCCCGTGTCGCGAGAATCACACTTGCGCCTCCGTCCGAGACGGGACAGCAGTCGAAGAACCTGAGTGGGTCCGCGATGTACGGGTTGTTCGTCAACGCTTCCGGTGAATCGAGGATGCCCTCGACCGTGATTGCCTGATGGATGTGCGCGAACTCGTTCAGAAGCGCATTGTCCTGATTCTTGACCGCGACCATCGCCAGATGACGGGAGGTGACGCCGTACTTCTCCATGTAGGCCCTGGTGAACATACCGGCCAGCGATGGGAGGGTCACCCCATAGATATACTCGGCCAGCGGGTGCGTGAGTGTCGCCACGAACTCGGTAGCCTCGAGACTATTGACTTCTCGCATCCTCTCGGCGCCCGTCACCGCCACGACATCGTGCATGCCTGACGCGACAGCCAGAAACCCCTGCTTGATCGCGGATGCGCCTGAGGCCGGACCGTTCTCGATGACCTCCGCTCCGGCCGGCGTCAGGCTGAGCGTATCGACAACGGCGCTCGCAAGCCCGGTCTGGTGATTCACCCGAGCGCCACCCATGTTCGCGACGTAAAGGTGATCTACCTTTCTGATACCGGCGTCCTTGAGCGCCATCATCACCGGATACGCGGCGATCTCGGAGAGTGGGAACTCGAGACGCGTGAACGAGGTGATGCCGATTCCGATTGCGTAGACGTCTCTCATTTGTCCTCCTTCTCTTGCTGCATCCACCGCTGGAGTATGAGAGCCGTGCCGGTCGGATCGTACTTGGAGCGAGTCGCTGCGAGAAGATCCTCGGGCGGCGTAGGTGGATCGGACGGCGGAAGGATCGCTTCCATAGCCTTCGCAAGAAGCGCGTCCGGAACAGGCCGCCTACCTATCACAAGTGTGCCGCGTGCCTTCTCAAAGATCTCGCTTGTGAGCGCCCACGACGGTGGACCGCCGAGCTCGTGCGGGATCTCGAAGCGCTTCTCGAGTTTGTACTCGATCATCCATCGCCTGAACCCGATCGGCGACTCGGCAACGATGAGGACTTCCTTGTGACCCAGGATATCCATGTGGTACTCCATCTTCGCCGCGAAAGCGTGTGCACCGATGCGAAGCCCGCGACGGAGGGCCAGAGTGTGAAGCGACATCCCCGTATCGTTGTCCACCATCCGTCCGTTCACAACGGCGCAGAGTTCGCCGTCTATCTGGGCCACGAGCACGTACTCGTCCTGCATGCGGTGGCGATAGTATGCGAGGAGTTCCGCATAGACGCGCGCGGCGACAACGTCGTAGAAGTCTCTCTCGACGGACATGAGCGGGGCGACATGGATGAGGATGTCCGGGATCTCGTCCCGCGTGACCTGTCGGATGACCATCTCCTCCCCGCTGGCAATGGTCATGTGCTTTGGTGGAAACGGGGGCATTTCATGGTCGACTGGACGAAGGATCTTCTCGAGGTCAACGGACATAATGCGTCTCCTCCGGAGTTGGGCGAAGCGCTCTACAAGGGGGTTCCTTGCGATTGATTATGCGGTACAGCGACAATAGCAGGAACCGGAAAGGGGAACAAGGAGTGTCAGGCCAGCAGGGAAGCCAACACGAAACATCAGGCGGGCAAGGGCGTCACTATCCGCTCCATCTATCTCCACCGCGCCCAGTCTATTGGGAAATCGGCCGGGAGACGGATCACTTCGAAGAGACTCGCGATGTACTCCCGCTCCTCCCCTGTCTGTGCGGGGTTCACGTACTTCCATACAGTGGTCCCATCTGGGGTGACCTCGAATGCCTTCCCCCGATCCGTCTCGGTGATGAGAGTATTGCCGTTCGGCAGTCGCATGCTGGAACCACACTCCCCTGACCGGAAGTCCGCTGGATTCCTGCCCTCATAGACCCAGACCGCCATCCCGGCAACCACGTCAAACTCGATGACCCTGGAAGCCCCCTCGTTCCCCCGGTTATCGAAGATCATCATGCGTCCGTTCTCGAGAATGGTAGCCTGGTGCGGGGCGCCCCAGCCCCCCGCCAGTGCCCACACGGTACTTTCTTTCTCCATATCTACGACGGCGACGAGATCGAGTTCCCTGATGGTCACGAGGACAAAGCCTTTCTGGAAGGCGGGGATCTCATCGGAGAGCCTTCCGTCGAGCACTTCGACGGTGTTCGTGTGGAAGATATCTCCGGACTCCCCGGCGAGTTCGAGTACCCACGCGTATTCGGAATTCTCAAGCGCCTCAAGGATCGAGACGCGTCTGAGTTCCTCGCCGTCAGAGTTCAGAACAGCAATGTAGTCCTCCAGGATGGCGTGATCGGGATTGTATCTGGGCACGATGTGCGCCTCGCGGGTCAGCACATAGATGGTCCCGTCATCCGTGACATCGAAATCGTGATGAAACCCACCGAGGTTTGCCCAGATGAGCCTGGAGTCCTTGTCTACTTTGATGATGGCGAGTCCGTCGAACACCGCCAGGACATCACCGTTCTCGAAGAGGTAGGCGCGCCGCCAGAAGCCCGAGCCCTTGGCCGAGGCTCGCAGCTTGGGACGCGAACTCTGCTTCCATGCGCTCATGTAGCTGTACGCCCACTTGTGGAGAACGCGACCCTCCATGTCCATGAGCACCGCCCCCGGCGCGTCTCCCGTGGTGTAGAGATTGAGCCCGCCCTGTGTGCGCGGCCTGTCGTAGACTGTGACGCCCGACAGGAGCGGCACCGGCTGCGATCCGGACAGGTACCCGATCGACCTCAGCCGCTCGATCTCGGTCTCCTGCTCATGCGTGAGGCTCATCTGTTCATCGAACGGGATCTCCCTCCAGTCGTCGATGTGCCAACGACCGTGTGGCTTCTCCCACTCGGCGATTGTCTCAAGGGCATCACTCGGACCGTCTGGCGTAACAGTTCCGCTCGAATCAGCCGGCAGAACGCTCCCGCGCGGACCGGCTCGCACCAGATGGAACACGACGGCCGCAAGCACGCAGCACGCGACCGCGCCCACAATAGTCCACAGCCACCGCATATTCGGTTTCACTCAGACTCCCTCCAGACACCCACAGGCTCTTATCGTACCACACCTCCGAGGCTTCACTTCAGGTGAAACCTTTGTCCGCCGTGCAGTGTCTGATGTTGAGAAGGCGGGAGACACGACCTCTGGACGATTCATCGACCACCCGCTGATTCTCAATCGAAGCGCCGGCAGTAAGCGGCCGACCGGACGGCCGCAGAAGCGAGGAGCCCCCCAGCTCCGGAAAGGAAAGGGAGTAATGAGTATCTCGAAGAGAATGAAGCGACTCCGCAGAGGTCTCGGATATTTCAGATTCGTCTAGCAGGCCTCGATAGCGCGACGACGCCCCGGTAAAAGCCGGGGCGTCGTGTGCGACCAGCAGCCACTCAAGCCTCTCGCTTGCCGATGCGGCGGTCGGCGGCAAGCACGATCGCTTCCGCGATCGACTCCCGTTCCTCTAGTCCCGCGGTCGTTCGAACACCGCGGAGCGACTCAGACTGATACGCGGCCTCTCAATCAGCCTCAACCCTGCCAGTCTCGCACACGTGATCGTCTTCTCGAAACCCGTCTCCGACACATGCGTCCGTGGCTCCATCACGAGAAACCGCGCACCGGGCTTCAGGAGCGACCGTACCTCCGACATGAATGCTGTCATATCGGGCACCTCGTGCACGACCCAGCACGCCAGTGCGAAATCGAACTGCCTGTCGAGGCCGATCCTGTCGGGTGTCGCGCGGTGCGTTGCTATCTGCTCGGCAACACCGGCGCGCTCCGCCCGTTTCTCCAGCACCCCCAGCATCTCCGCCTGTATGTCGGCGGCGACGACAAAGCCGTCCTCTCCCACGAGCTTCGCCATGCCGATCGAGAAGAAGCCGAGTCCGCAGCCGATATCCAGCACCGTTGACCCGGGCGAAACATACGGACCAAGCAGCTTCGGCGGAGCGTGGAACAGGCGCCGGAATCGGTTGTCGAACGTGTATGCCATCCACTTCGGACAGACGCGGCCGTGAGCATTCCCCCGCGTGGTCTCAGATGTCATCGTGATCTCCTCCTACCTCTCCCTGCCGAGCGCCTGCGTCTTCATGATCAACGTCGGTGTAAGGAAATAGTCTGCGAGCAGTGCGGACAGAACAGCCACTATGGACACAGCTGCGAAGTGCGAGTACGACTTGCTGACCGATGTGGCGAACACGGAGAACCCCAGCACGATTATCACCGTCGTCATCGTTATGGCGGTGCCGACTGTGCGAAACGTCTCGCGATTCGCTTGCGCGTAGCTGCCGGTGCGATGGAAGGCTTGCTTGAAGTGGTTGATGTAGTGAATTGTGTCGTCGACCGCGATGCCGAGTATGATCGGAGCCACCATCATGGTCGTGAAGTTGATGGTGATGCCCGTCCGCGCCATCATCCCGGCGGCAAGAACCACGGGCACGATGTTCGGTACCATTGCTATCAATCCCAGACGCACATTCCCGAATGCGACCATCATGACGATGCTGATGCATAGAAGCGCTATCAGAACCGACTTGATCTGGCCGCTCACCATGTAGTTCGTCATTCGGGCAAACTGGACAATGATGCCGGTCAACCCGAACTTCGCGTCAGGGAAGAGTTCCTCACAGCGCTTCTGAACATGGTATAGCTGGTCTTCCACCTGAGTCGAGGAGAACCGGCGCAGTTCGACGTTCAGCCGCAAGACACGGTAGTCGTAGTCGACCCAGTTCTCCTGATCCGAGCCCCCCGACATCTCATACAGCAGCAGCTGTTGCGCCACGAGATCACGCCCTTCGCCAATCGTGTAGTACGCGGGATCCCCGTCATTGAGTACCTGGTTCAGATCCTTGACGATGTCCGTGATGGACGTCGTCCTCTTCACAATCTCCGTCTCCTCGAGTTCCCGAGCCAGCGCGTCCAGCTTCCGCAACGTCTCGGGGTCCTTCGCCATCCCATCTTCCGGGAACTCCAGTGTCACGTCGTACGCGTAGAGCGACCCGATCTGATCGGCGATGTAGAAGATCTTCCCCACAAAGGGAACCCGCCTTCCCATCACCTTCAGTGAATCCGTATCAACAACGAGACCCGTCATTGAGATACCGGCCGCGATCGTTACAACAGTGAAGACGATGATGATGACCCATCCGCGCCCCCGGACCCACTCACCCAATCTCACCAGCCCGGTTTCCATCCGCCCGCCCCCTCCACGAGCGAAATCAGGATCCGGCTCGCGGTCCTTTCCAAAACTGAGAAGGGCCGGCGTCAGCGCCATGACTAGGGGATACGCGGCGAGCACCAGACCCGAGGCAGCGAACCCCAGCCACCTAATGGCTGAGATCTCGACCACGGTGAACGACAGGAAACCCAGCACGGTTGTGAATACCGTGAAGAGAACGGGCCAGCCCGTGTGCTCGAGTGCGTGCGCGACCGAGTCTTTTCGACTCCCGGTAGCAAGGAAGTGCTGTTTGAAGAAGGTAACGATGTGAACCGAGTATCCGACTGAGATGACGACCAGGAGCATGACCGGGATCGTGGCGATCATCGGAATCATCTTCACGCCGGTGTAGCCCATGATGCCGAACACCCACAGAATGGCGGAGAGCGCCGTGAAGATGGGAGCGAACACTGCCCGCATCGACCGAAGCGACACTCCGAGCACGATCATCATGACCAGAACCGTGAGTGAGAAGAGCCTGGCCCCCTCTCGCTTGAACCAGAGCTCCTTCTCGGCAGAGAAGACGGGCATGCCCCCGGACAGCAGTCCGTGATCGCGGTACTCCTCTCTGGCCAGGATCTCATTCACCTTCGCCCCGACCAGAACCTCACCTCGCGCCTCACTCCCGTTCATGTCCGCGTACTTGTGAAGCCGGAGAAGAACGGCCGCCTGCGTACCGTCCCGCGAGAAGAGGCGATCGACAAGAAACGGCTTCGTCATCGCGCGCGCTCTTATCTCCGCGAGAAGAGCAGGATCCGTCGGGATCTCCTCGGGAACAAGCTCATCCACGACAATCCCGTCCTCGGTACCCTCCGTGAAATCCAAGTGTGCGATCGATGTCACCTTGTCGGCGAACGGAACCTCGTCTTCGAGATCATCCCCAAGCCTTCGCATCATCGCCAGTGTCTCACTGGAGAAGACATCATCGGCTTCAACCAGCACGAGCACGTAGTCGTTGTTGCCGAAGATCTCCTCAAACTCGTCACGCGCGAGACGAAGCGGGTCCCCTTCGAGCAGCCATCCCTCCATTGAGTTGTCCTGCTCAACACGCATCACACCCGGTATCGACAGGATGTTGAGAACAACGACCGCGACTATGATCAACCATCGGAAGCGGATGATGTCTTTCGCGCGCCTCCTGAACCACGCGTTGATCCTCTCTATTCGTTCCGACATGGCCTTCCTCCCGTAGCTCAGAAGCTGTACTTGGCCCTCACCCAGATCTGATCGTTGTCGTCGTACGAGCCGAATCTTCCACCATCCCCGCTGAGGAAATCCATCCCGGCCGAGATATGGAATCCATCCGCAAGCTCGTAGTCAGCTGCCATCCGCGCGTACATGTCGTTGTCACTCAGGCCGAAGTACGTCATTCCGGACAGCTCGAGGCTCTCTCTGAGGAACGTCTTCGAGACGCTCGTGGTAACGAGCATCGAGTGCTCGTCGTCCGCGATCGCCTCCTCGTAGTCAAGGATGAAGCCATCGACGAACTGCACAGTGACAATCCAGTTGCGTCCGGGACTCCAGTCCGCCCCAAGCATCCACTTGAGGACGTCTCTCTCGAACATCTCCTCCGAAAGCTCGTTCGTGGGCTCGAAACAGAGCCCGGTGAAGTAAGCTGCCTCCGCGCGGAGAACGACATCACCCCACGGCTTTGACAGCTCCGCTCCATAGAAGGTCGTACGCTCATACTCCGGATGGAAGCTGACCCGAACGGAATCGCCTTGCGACACCACGTCCCGATACGCCGTGGGAGTATCGTGCCACGTGCGGAAGCAGGAGACCGCGAGGTCGACTGACGACGTATAGATGCTTGCCTTGGCGGCGAACTCACCGTTCTCCAGATTGAACCCCGGTTCCGATACCGCCTGGTACTCGACTTCCACGCCGGCGGGGAACTCGGTCTCTCTGAACCACGGGCTTCCCTGCGGCGGAAGTGCGGCAGGGACGAACCGCGGCAGCCAGATGAACTCCAGGTCGAAGCTGTCTCCCAGGTATCGCCACTTCGCCGCATCTGCCGGTATCCGGGTATCGTCATATTCCGCCGCGAAGAACTCCGCGTAGTCGCGCGGGCAGATGATGTCCGTTATAGCCACCCCGTCCGCCTTCCCCCACACAATGATCTGGCGTCCGACCCTCAGATCCCAGCTGTCCGCCACGTACTCGACGAACGCCTCGCGGAGCTCGATCTCCTTCTCACCCTGGACTACACCGTCCTCAACAGCATTCACACTCAGGTACGCCCAGGTCTGCCCCTCGTACATCCAGCTCTCGATGCGCGCCCGGGTTCTGGAAGTGATGAAGTCGTGCGCTTCCCCGAGCCGCACGCCGTAGTGGGAATCGACAAAGCCGTGTGTGTCGAATTCGGCCGCCTGGGCCTCGTCCAGCGAAAGCGGAAGAAGGGAGATGATCAGGACCAGGGTCGCCGTTACTGCGGCGGGTGCTATGATCCGGATGGTCGCCGCGACAGCGGCTGGTGCTGTGATCCGGGTGGTCATTGGATCCTTCCCCTCTCAAGCGTCGAGACTTTGAACAGGTTGTCTGATAGACCAACGTTGTAGTGCAGGTCCTCGTACACGATCGTCGTCCGGTGTTCCTCGAGGACGTTCTCCATCTCCATCTCGTATATGCTCCAGAAGCCGTCTACTTCGCACACATCTATGACGGTAAGAACCTTGAGGAGTTCCCCTTGCCTCTCGTAGAACTCGACACGAGCAGGCAGGAGAACGTCCTTGCGAATCCAGCGCACGACCCTTGAGTACATGTAGTCCTCATCCACGGGCACGGCCTCGACGACCCAGCACTCGTGTCCACCGAACTCCTCCCTGCGCAGGAGTTCATAGAGGTCCTCGTCCACGCCGCGGTCACCCAGGTCGTCGTAGGTGAAATCGGTGCCCATGAAATACTCGTTCTTCGACGACCCTGCGATCCGGCGGACTCTCCTGAGCGCCGGCATGTAGAGCCACTTGTCGTCCTGCCTCTTGGGATCCTCATACTCGAACTGAAGAAAAGCCGTTCCCTTCACGTCCGCCGGAGCCTCAAAGTACATGAGGCTCTTCGTATCTGCTCCGTACTCCCTTTCGAAGGACGTTACGGTCCGTACCCTCGTCTTTCCTCTGCTGTTGGTAAGAGTCAGCGTCATCGTTCCCTTTCTGTCCTCCCCGTCCGGTCGTTCATCGACCATGACGGCGATGTCGCGGCCCGTCAGCTCGCCTGCGGCGCCTGAGCTCGCAACCGTCGCAGTCGCGAGCAGGATCAGGAGCAATGTGCTGATGACTCGGTGACACATATCGGACCTCCTGTTTCAAAAACGAACAGTGTTCTGCCCTGTTCCAAAAAAACTACTCTCTGTTTTCCAGACCCACTATCGCCCTCATCCCCGGATACGAGAACCTCACAAGCTCATCGGCGTACCTTTCCATGTCCTTCAATGGTACATCGTGCATGAGCATCTCAACAAATGCATTGACGAAAAACCCGCTCGTGTTGTGGATGAAAAACCGTGACACGCCGGCCGCCCCTTCGGTGCTGGGGCCTCTCTTGCCGAGCTTCCGGAAACACTGCATGTGCCCTCGCGTGTGTTCCTCTATCAGCTCGTCGTGGAACCCGCTCAGAGATGAGCCCTCCGACTTGAAGAAGATGAGTTTGAGATCCTCGCGGTGCTCATCCACGTAGGCAACGATGATTTTCATCATCTCCTTCTGCCGTTCAAATCGCTTGAAGCCGTGTTCGTCAAGATCCTGGAGCAAGGGCGACGTCTCGCGTGTCACAACGGCTCTGAGTCCGGTAACCGTCGGACCGACGACCGCACAGAAAAGCCGGTCCTTGCTCTCGAAGTAGTTGTAGACGTTGCTGAGCGACGTCCCCGCCCGCTTCGCGATCGCCCGCATGCTTGCCCCGGTGAAGCTCCTTGCGACGAACTCGCGCCGGGCAGCTTCGAGGATCCTCTCTCTTATCTCTTCTTTCTTGACCTGCATGCCGTACCGCCTGCTCAGATCCCGACGTGATGGCTCCACATCGAACAACGAATGCTGTTCTTTATACAATACTAGTGTCATCGTGCCTTCCTGTCAAGCCCGGCACTCAGTTACCAGATCACGTGGCGCTCTCCGTCAGTCCTCTTGATCTACAAGCCACTCCCTGGCTCGCTCGACGGCCCACGCGGCTACCCGCGGATCGGGCAGAACTCCCTGTCCGCCGTACCGGATCTCCCTGTCCTTGAGAACTTCCTCCGCGCTGATCGTCATCATTCCGGACCGGACCATGGCGCTCTTTGCCATGTTCTCGACTCCCATCGACAGGTACAGTCCGACGACAAGAGTTCGTTCAGCGTGCTCGGTGGCTTCGGCTATGGCTCCCAGTCCTTCTGTTGCAAACGATTGGCCGACCTCCACGAGCGCATGGTCGAAGTACTCGATGCCCGTGTGCGCGCAGACGTACACGCCGATTTCATCGCACAGCGCCTCCCACACGGGTTCCGTAGCCGCGTCTCCGTGTGCCAGGAGCACGAGGCTCTCCGAGGCGGGGTCCACGGATATCTCCTTCACGCGATCGAGCATGATCATCTTGAGGATATCACCGTAGTTGAGCGTCGGGCCGACGGTGAGCCGAATGTCGGTATCCACGATCTCAATCCCCTCACCCCTCAGTTCACCCAGCATTGCAGGATCACTGTAGAGCCCAAGGATTGCAGGAATGTCGAACAGCGAGTGACCGGACGGAGCGATGAAGAGCGGAAGCACGTAGGCCCTGTCGATCCCCGCCTCCTCGAGATCCCCGATCACAGTGTGAATCGAAGGTTCGGTGAACTCCATGAGCGCAACACGAACTTCATCGAACGGGTTGTCCCCGACCTCCGCCAGAAGGCCTCTCACCTCGTCCTCGAGAGCAAGGACCGGAGCATTCCACGACGGCATCGGGGCGCCGTGAGCGACCAGCACCAATCCAAGCCTCTCGCCTGCCGTGGCGGCGGCTGATGTCAGTGCAATAATGATGAGCGCCGCGACAATGATGAGGCTGGTGCCCGTCAGAGACCACTCCCAACGCCCCGAATCTGATTGAAACAGCATAGTCTGTTCTCCCTTCGGACTGTGTGGCTAGCTGGAGATTCTCCAGTCAAATCTGCGACGGAATCCCGTGCACCCTAGAAATCGATTGTGACCCCTCCGTAGAAGATCCGCCCGTAGACCGGCGCATACATGAAGGCGGCGTCATCAGTGTGCTTCTCCTCCTGCACATAGTCGGTGAGGTTGCGGCCCCCCACGAAGAGCGACAAATCCTCTGTCAGGTGCTTCGAGACACGCGCGTTAACAATGACGTAGGTCTCCGTTTCCTTGATCTTCGTAGGCTCTTCCCCATCGGCGTAGTAGTCGATATAGAGCGGGCCCTGGAGGTCCGCACCCAGCACAGCACTCCAACCGGCGGGCCTGTACTCAGCCTTGAGACCGGTGGAGTATCGCGGCAGTCGCGACACGTGGATGCTGTTGCTCTCGTACTCGGTTCCTATCCAGTCTTCCCGCACGTTCTCGTATTCTCCGGACGCGAACGTTGCGTGACCATCGATGACGAGGCTGCGGGTCACCTCGTAGCGGCCGCTCAACTCGAGTCCCTGCACGAATGCATCATCGATATTCTCCCACTCGTAGTCGTACCCTCGAGCGGACGCCGCCTCACTCGCATCGACCAGCCCGATCTTGCCACGAACATCGGTGCGGTAGAGCGAGAGGCCGATGGTGTACCGCGTGGCGTAGTAGTCGGCAGAGATGCTGTAGCTCACAGACTTCTCGGGCTCCAGATCCCCGCCCTTCCAGACGCGCGGAGATCCGCTGCACAGATGAAGATCCTCGGAGAACCCGTAGGGAACACGGAAGCCGGTGCCGACGCTCGCGCGAAACGCCAGGCCGGGTGTCGGGCTGAACCGGATGGCGGCACGGGGATTCACAGACGATTCGGAGTACTCGACTGTAGGCACGCCCTGCGGAGCCACGCTGCCGGATCCCCGGAACTTGTCCTCCGAGTCGTGTCTGTCGTACCGGACACCCAGAACAAACTCCAGCGCATCGTTGGGAGCGAACTCATCCTGAACGTACAGGCCGAAATCCGTCGAGTGCTTCTCACTCGTGGACCTGTACGCCTCACTGTAGTTCTCGTCCTCTTCATCGATGACGACGTACATGCCGGATTCCTCGAGTCGGTTGTGCGCGAACTGTCCTCCAAGGAGCAGTCGGTGCTTTCCGCCCACAGGATGTGAGTAGTTCATGTTCGCGGTGTAGAGGTCCTCTGACGCCAGGTAGGGTCTCAGAAGATCGATCGGCGCCAGTTCGCCGTTCACGCTTTCGTAGTCCGTGATGAATGTATCGTTCGTCGCATTCCTGTCGTGGTGCGCGTAGGAGACAGAGACGCCGACATCGTTTCCGCGGTCGAACCGCTTCTTTGCCGACATCTCAAACTCATGTCTGTCCGTGACGATCCGCTCCGTCCCAGGCGTGAAGGGGTTCTCGTAGACGTCCTCGGGAACATCGTAGTCGTTGTTGTAGAGCTCACCTCCCTGTCTGAGTTCATGGAGCGCTCGACCCCTGATCACGAGCTGGTCCATTCCGAAGACATCACTCACGATCGCGTTGAAGCCGCCGCTCGTGAGATCGGTCCGGACGCGATCAGATACGTGGTCGGGCGTGTAGACGCTCTCGCGGTCGATGCCGTCTCCCGTCTCATCGATGACACCCCCCGAGTTCTTCTGTGCGAAGAGAACCAGCCCCACGTTTCCGAACCGTTGCGAGGCAGAGAAGTCGTAGCGCCGCGACTCGTACTCTCCGAATTCGACGGATATCCCCGCCTCCGGATGTGCCGCAGGAACCCGTGTCACCAGATTGATGGCACCCGCGATCGCTCCGCTCCCGTACAGTGCCGAGCCTGCTCCCTTCACGACCTCAATCTGCTCGATCGAGGTTGTGCCTATCTGCTGCAATCCATAGACGCTCGCGAGGCCCGAGTAGACGGGCTGGCCGTCAACAAGGATCTGCGTGTGATCGGCCCCAAGCCCCTGCATTCTCACCTGGCTGAAATTGCAGAACTGACACTGCTGTTCAACGCGCACACCCGCAACGCCTTCAAGCGCCTCGTAGATATCGCAGGCGCCGGCGTCCTTGAACGATTGCCGGGTCACCACCTCCGTTCGAATGGGAACGTCTTTCAAGTAGCGTGGCGTTCTCGTCGCGGTGACGACGACTTCCCCCATCGCTATGACACCCTCCTTGAGCTCGAAACTGATTTCCACTGTTCTATCGGGTCTGATCGTGACCATCTTGATAGCCGTCTCATAGCCCATCATAGAAACGGCCACCTCGTGCGTTCCGGCTCTGATGTTCGGGATGTAGAAGTTCCCGTCGCGGCCGCTGATGCCTCCGGACACCGTCCCCCTGACACTCACATTGACGAATGCCAGCGGCTGACCGGTCTCGGCGTCAACGATGCTCCCTGCCAGACCACCCAACTCCTGAGCTTGTCCTGCTCCAGCAATCAGAAGCATCACAGCTGCCATGGCTATCGGTATGACATTCCTCACGATGGTCTCCCCTCCGTTGAAGTTCGTTGCTCCGTATAAAGTTCGTATCGCCTAACTGCGAGCGCAAAAAAAGGGCGGTTTCTCTCCATTCTTGACCCGCAACCACGGCTTCTCTGCGCAGATCGCACGCCCTAGCAGATTCCGGACTCTCCCGGCTGTCACGCCCCGGCGGATTCCGAATTCTTTCCCGGCTTTCTCCTGTGTTTTTCGATACATTTCTCTATGCACTCCCGGCAGGCATCCGGATCGTCGACATCCGCGTACAACCTTGCTGCCCCGCAGATCCAGTCGGTATCGCTATCTGTGTAGTTCTCAACGCACGCGAGGAACCCCACCAGCCTCTCCATCAGATCCGGCGAGAGCGAGTGTTCCATCCGGCAGGCGGCTTCGCTTGCCTCAACATCACCCACACCAAGCACCTTCGTGAAGAACTCCTGGAGGACATGATGCCTCCCGGTGACGTCTCTTGCGACCGCCTCTCCCTCGGAAGTCAGGGTGATAACATCGTAGGGGGCATAGTTGATCAGGTTCTTCTCGCTCAACGCATGAAGAGCGCCGGTCACCGATGGGCTGCTGACACCGAGGCGCTTGGCTATGTCCTTCGCCCTGACGGCTTGTTTCTCCTGGAGGATGGCCAGAATGGCCTCCAGATAGTCTTCCAGACTCTCGCTGAGACGTCCCGTCTCCACAGAACCTCCTCTTCAGGGCAGAAACTATGCACACCTAACATTATAAGGGTCGCCTAACTCCCTGTCAACACAAATATCTCTGCCACCACAACTCTGTTCCAGTTCCCTCATGAGATGGTGTCCTCCTGCGCTGGCGGTGTAGTATAGGAATCATGACTGAGCGCCCAGACCCCATTCATCTCAGTACAAAGGTCCACCACCCCTACCGCGGGCGGACGGTCCTCCAGTTCCTGTGCGAGAGATTTCGCTATCTCCCCCGCGAACTATGGGAGAAGCGAATCAAGACCGGGAAGATCCGACTGAACGGGCGGATAGCCGGAGCAGAGGATATCGTAGATACCGATGATGAGATCGAGTACACGATAGAAATCGCCGAACCGGCGGTCGACTTCACCTACGACGTCATCCACACGGATGATGACATCCTGGTGGTGTCGAAATCGGGAAACATCCCCGTCCACGCAAGCGGCAAGTTCATCCGGCACACACTCATTGCGAAGCTGAGAGACGATCTCGGTCGGAATCTCAATCTCGCTCATCGCCTTGACCGGGAGACGAGCGGACTCGTGGTTCTAACGAGAAACGTCAAGGCGGCGCGATCGATATCGGCTGCATTCGCACGAGGCGATGTCTCGAAGACCTACCTCGCGATCGTGCGCGGAAGTCCCTGCAACAATGCGTTTGAGATCGATGCTCCGCTCGGGCGGATCGGGAAGCAGCACCCGATTCCACGGTCGATCATAGACAGGAAAAAGGGCAAACCGGCGAGGACGAGCGTGAGGGTGATCGACCAATTGCGGAGTGAGCCGATCACAGGTGCCACCGTCGGTCGGGGCGAAAAGAGAGCGCCCCCGACCGCGTTCAGTGTCGTCGAGGCCAGGCCGCATACCGGCCGGACCAATCAGCTCCGCGTCCATTTGGAGTCCAGCGGCCACCCGATCATCGGCGACAAGACCTATGGGCTGCCCGCTACACTGTTGCGGAAGCTGATGATCGATCCGGAGTCACCGGAGCTCCTCGCCCACCTCATCCTCCCCCGCCACGCGCTCCATAGCGCGCACATCGCCTTTGAGCACCCAGGCACCGGCGAGCGGCTCGAACTCGCAGCACCTCTCCCGGCGGACATGGCGGATTTCATCGATGCACGGCGCATCTCCTGAACACATCGTTCTTCGATTCCGGGGCCCCGTCTACTTCCCGGGACACTCCGCGGCAACGGCTGTGTCTATTCCTGCACTACCGTACGCCTTGTCATAGTGCGCGGCGAAATCGGCAGCGAGCTTCTTCGCGCGCTTCTCAAATGCCTTCGGATCGTCCCACGTGTTCACGGGCTTCAGAATGGCCGCATCCACACCCGGACAGCTTTTCGGAACCGCGACCTTGAAGTACGGATCGATCTCGCACTCAACGTCATCGAGTTCACCCGAGAGCGCCGCGTTCACCATGCGCCTCGTGATCGGGAGGTCCATTCTGGAGCCGACCCCGTAGGGGCCACCACTCCACCCAGTATTGACGAGGAAGACCTGTGTGCCGTGCTCTTCCATCCTCTTTCCCAACAGCGACGCATAGACGTCCGGGTTCCTTGGCATGAACGGCTCGCCAAAGAAGCGTGAGAACGTGCTCACGGGCTCAGTGATGCCCGTCTCCGTCCCGGCCAGTTTGCTCGTATACCCCATAAGGAACCAGAGCATCGCCTGCTCACGCGTGAGCTTCGAGATCGGCGGGATCACCCCGTTCGCGTCGGCGGTGAGAAACAGAATGGTGGCCGGGTGGTCGGCTGTGGATGACTCCTTGATGTTCGACAGATACCTGAGCGGATACGAGCCGCGTGAGTTGGGAGTCAAACGAGAATCAAACAGATCGAACGCGCCCCACGGGTACATCATCGCGTTCTCAATGATTGCCCCGTGCTTCTCCACCTCGTCCTCGTGGAAGCAGGCGTTCGTGATCTCAGGCTCCTTCTCAGGATCGAGATCGATCAGCTTCGCGTAGCACCCGTTCTCGAAGTTCGCTATGCCGTCATCGCTCCACCCGTGCTCGTCGTCGCCAAGAAGCGCCCGCGATGCATCGGCCGAAAGCGTGGTCTTGCCCGTGCCGGACAGACCGAGGAGCAAGGCACTCTTTCCATCAGGGCCCTCGTTCGCGCTGCAGTGGATCGGCAGGATCCCCTCAGCCGGCAGTATGTAGTTCATAACCGTGAAGATGAGTTTCTTGATACTACCGCCGTACGCAGATCCGTAGACGACACCGATCCGGCGGTCCGCATCAATGGCAACGGCCATCGTTGAGGTGCCGCCGATCCGGGGATCTACGCGCAGCTTCCCCTTATACCTGGCGGGATCGAGCTTATCGTACGGAAGTGCGACGAGCGTGAAGTGCCGATCCTTGAAGCACGTCGTCGCCACGATCTCATCCGACCACGGACGGAACATGTTGTCGGTGAAAAGCGCTGAAAGAGCTTGGTCGGCGATCGTGTGCACCGGAAGTGCGTACTTGGGGTCGGCTCCAACGAGACGATCGGTGACGTACACGGTGCCGACCTCGGCCAGCGTCGCGAGCGAATCCTCAAGCAACATGTCGAACGTCTCGGGAGCAAGAGGGATGTTGTTCGGACTCGTCCAATCGATCGTGTCCTGGCTCTCTGGGCGCTTCACTATGTAGGTGTCCTTCGGACTGCGGCCGTTCGAGTCCGTCGGAGTCCACGTCGCAAGTGCGCCACACGCGCTTGGGATCGCCTCACGGCGCACGACGGAGTCGCGGATCATCTCCGCTCTTGCAATGTTCGTCTTGACATTCGGGCGCTGCTCGAGCAGCGCAGCAAGCTTCTCCTGGAAGGCCATCGCTCTCTCCTGGTCGATTGCGAGATCGGCGAGACCGGTCTCTAGTGTAACTGCGAGATCCTCGTACCTTCTCAGAACAGTTGACTCAACGAACTTCAATGATAAGTCGCTATGAGAGGCATTGGAAGTGTGAAAGCCCGGGCGATAAGCCCGGGCCCTCCTGTGCGTGATCGATGGAGAACGCTAATGGGGAGCCACGGCGTCGCTATCCCCCCATGTAACTCGGATCACTCCGATCCATGGTAACTTGCGTGACTCCCCATATGCTCGTTGCGCTCGACCTGTTGGACAATGCGATC
>JAUWBY010000223.1 GCA_030609605.1 Candidatus Eiseniibacteriota bacterium | reverse complement strand
GTCATGTCCCAGGCAACGTCCGTCCTGCCAAGCACGATCGCCTCCGGGAATGATTCCATATAGCCCGCGAGCACTCTTGCAACGTCCTCGTCCTCGGCCACATCGTCCGTCACGGGGATGAGTTCGAAGCGCGGTGTATCGAGATCGAGGCGCTTGCCGGGCCCCGTGGACACATCCAACCTGACAAGGTATGGCCCCTTCTCACCGCCGTTCACTATCAACGTGCCGCCGATCCGCACGAGCTTCTCGGTATAGTCGTGGGAATGCCCGCCGAAGATGATGTCTATCCACGGCACCTCCCTCGCGATCTCCATGTCTCTTGAGAGACCCACGTGCGAAAGCGCGACGATGAGGTTGGCACCGTTGGCTTTGAGTTCCCCGATGACGCGGTGCGCAGTCTGGAGGTTCGTACCGTTTATCTTGACATTGTTCCCGCTCGTAACGTACGGAAACGCCTCGGTCATGATCGAGAAGAAACCAACCTTGAGACCATCGTAATCACGAATGATCCACGGTTCACACGAACCCTCGAGAACAGTCCCCTCCACGGCCAGATCGGTGCAGATACAGTCGAAATCAGCATATGTGAGTGCGCCTGCGAGCACGTCCGGACCCTTGTCGAACTCGTGATTGCCGAAGGCGTACGTGTCATACCCAGCCATGGACATCAGGCTGAAGATCGCCTCGCCCTTGTAGGTGTGGAAGTAACGGTTCATAAGATCGTCGCCGACCGAGATGACGACGACCCCTTCGCCCCTCTCATTTCGTATTTCATCGATGAGGGTCGCGATGCGCGCTATTCCACCCATCTCCCGTTCTTCGCTCTCACCATCGCCGTCGAGGTCAACCTCCATCCGCGAGGGCTCAAGCATACCTTGTAGGTCTGCGGTACCCACAAACGTCAGTTCGTAGCTCTTGGGCGCTCGTGAGCATGACGATAGAAGAAGGGCGACCAGAACCAGCAGAACGGACAGAACAAGTCGGGTGCGAGCCACGGACACACTTCCACATCTTGTATGATGGGCCGACATCTTCACTCCTCTCTCTTCCCGGAGGAGATCGCGCTCCGCCAGGTTTCTTCAATCCTACTGAATACGTTGCCCCACCGGAACTCATGAAGCACATCAGGCACTGCTGTCGCGGGATGCCCCCACGGCCCCAGCTCGAGCGCTCGCCTGATGGCCTGCGTCAATCTCTCAGTGAACATGGACGCGTCTTCCGGAACCGGTCGGTCGATCTGCTCCAACCTTGGTAGTGATACGAGCTCGAGCGCACTTCCAGCGGGACCCGCGATCGAGCTTCGCACACCTGGAAGCGCCGTCGAGACCAAGCGGCATCCACAGGCCAGCGCTTCTGCAAGCACGAGCGGCACGCCCTCGTAGAACGACGGAAGCACAAAGACGGAAGCGCGGCGCATGAGAGCAGCCAGCTCGGGCTGAGATACCATACCGTGGAGCACCACCGAGGGCGCCATGTCTTCCATCCGTGCTTTCACGGATTCCGCCTCATCACCAGCTCCACCTCCAGCCACGTCGAGGACAAGATCGGGGAATTCCACGGCGAGCTTCAGAAAGGCGTCCAGAAGCCACGGCACACCCTTCGCAGCGCTGTACTTGCCGGCGTAGAGGATGCGCGGAGCTGGAGCGACTGTCGCGCTGTCACTTGCCGCCCCACTGTCGCCTGCCACTTCGCCGTCGCTCGCATCATCTAGCCCGGACGCGTTGAAGATATCATTCCTGTAGCCGACTCCGACGACATGTACCTGCTCAGGCGCGATACCCAGTTCATCGACCAGCACGGCAACGAGGCTTTCGTGCTGAACGATGAACCGCTCACTCCTTGAGCATCCCTCTCTGACCGCTGGAGCGAGCTCCGGACAAAGCTTCATCTGGCGGAGCCCGGTCGCGTGACACTGTGTGACGACCGGAATGTTCGGGGCGACGTCCTTCACAAGTGAACTCAGAATCCATACGTGGTGTGAGTGGATGACATCGGGTCTGAACTCAGCGATAAGCTGGGCCAGGTGGCGGGTCCAGACGGCGCGATAGGCTTCGGACTCGTCGGCGTTCATGCAGGAGAAACGGCTGCTGGCGTATGGCATGACATCGCTCATGCCCGGAATGTCGAACGGGAGGCCCTCCCCTCCGAAGGTCACGGGACGGACTACCGATGGGTCAAGGCTGCCGAGACCGGGAATGGACGACCCGGATGGGATTCCAATCGAGACCATCTGATCCCAGCCGGTCTCACCGGCATGATGCACTATGGCTTCCAGGGTGGTTCCGCTGCCCGTGTGCCCGGGGCGTTGTGACAGGAGCTGAAGCACTCTGGCCATCACGCACTCCAATGGAAGATCCGCACGGAAGCCCCGGCCAGACGCGCCTGCTACGGCTCCTTCATGTGACAGGGCTCACCACGCACGGCCTCATTGAGGAGGCACAGTATCCACGGGTGCAAGCGGTTGAGATAGTCATCGAGGCTTTCACCCGGAGCCATCTCCGAAGCGAAGACCTCTCGCCACCTGACCCACGTGGGATCGGTCCTGACGTAGCGTCCGCTTCTCTTCTTCGAATTGGAGGCTCGGTACCAGTACGGCTCCTCGGCCCAGGCCACAACGCCGGCCGGGTGGCGGCCACCGTATTCCACCTGCATGAGATGCGCGATATGCTCGACGTACTCATCCGCGTTGATGAGCCGGGATCCCAGCGTCTTGTTACCACTGTGGTAGCGGTGCATGGTGTAAAGGATAACGGGACGCTCGCCGGCGATCTCGAGAGCCAGACGGACCAGCACACCGAGACGCTCGTCGTCCCGATCAGGTCTGTCTCCATAGTGGTCATACACCGATGGGAAGAGCGCGTCCGACGCATCAAGAACCGGTGAAGCAGCAGCCACAGCCGCTCTCCATGCGTCATCCTGAGACCAGTACTCATTCCACGGCATACGGTAGTAGCCGATCTTCGCATCCGGCCGCCGCTCCCGCACGAACTCAAGAAGCTCAACCATCTCCGAGACCACGCGCGCAAACTCGGGATCGCTCGGCCCAGCCGCCAAGTGCGTCATGACGCCCTCTTCCCAATCGAGCACGAGGAATCCCTCGTAGTTGTCCTCGAGGTGGTTATCCAGCCATATCTCCATGAGGTCCGGTCTCTCGAAAGTCCCGGTGCCGAGCGGATCGAAAGCGGCCGAGTACACGAGCGGCGTCCGTGCGACGCCCCAGACGTCGAGCTGTTCCTCGATTTCCTCAGTCGTGCTCAGATTGGACAGGATCAACGGAGGTGTCTCTGCGTAGGCAGCCGTCTGCCACACCAGCGACATGAGGACGACCATAAGTCCGGCCACTCTACACATCCGCATTCTCTACTCCTCTTCGGGTCTATTCACGATCCCCACTACAACAATCCCCGCTACAACAGATCGTTGTGTCTCAGGAGCGCCTCAGTACTCGGCTCGCGGCCCCGGAAGTCGCGGAAGACGTCCATCGGGTGCCGGCTGCCACCGACCGACAGGATCGTGTCGCGGTAGCGCCGGCCGAGCTTCCGGACGGCCTCCTCGTTGTCCAGCCCTACCTCCTCAAACGCCCCGAAGGCATCGGCTGAAAGCACTTCCGCCCACTTGTAGCTGTAGTAGCCTGCCGCGTAGGGGCCACCGAAAATATGAGCGAAGGCGCAGAGCAACCGGTCGCCCTCAAACGGCGGAAGAACGCTCGTCTTCAGAACGACGTCACGATGAACGTCAAACGCTGTCCGCTCCCCGTTGGGGTCATGACTGCTGTGGAGTTCCATGTCGGATATCCCCAGCTCGAGCTGCCGCATCATGAGCGACCCCGCTCTGAACGTGCGGGCGGCCGAGATCTTCTCGAAGAGCTCGTCAGGAAGCGGCCCACCCGTCTCGAAGTGCGACGTCATCCCCATGAGCGTGGGCTTGTGGTAGCACCAGTTCTCCATGAACTGGCTGGCAAGCTCGACGGCATCCCATTCCACTCCGTTGATCCCGGCGACGTCGGCGTAGTCGATGGTCGTGAGCATCGCCTGAAGACCGTGACCGAACTCGTGGAAGAGCGTCTCAACTTCCCTGAACCCCATGAGCGACGGCTTGCCTCCAACCGGC
>JAUWBY010000274.1 GCA_030609605.1 Candidatus Eiseniibacteriota bacterium | reverse complement strand
CCCTCGGTCGACGAGAGGTGCTGGGCATCATCGCTGGGCTGGCGGAGAATTCTTCCTGTGCCGTCGTCCACGTCACGCAGTTTCCCGAGGAGATTGCTCTCGCAGAGCGGGTGCTCGTGCTGGAAGCCGGGAGTCTTGTGTTCGACGGGTGTCCTCTTGATCTCTTCGGCTCGGCGTCGGATCTCAAGCGATGGGGGTTGACGCGACCGCCGGCAATGGCGATCGCGGACGAGCTGAGGGCGGATGGGAGGGTCATCTCCGGTAGCGTGGCAACTCTCGACGGACTTGCTCTCGCGGTGTGTGGTGATGACGATCGGGAGAGAGGTGTGAGCGCGTGAGGATAGTTGCCAGAGATGTGAGTGTTCTCCATGATCGCGGGTTTCCCGATGAGCGTGCTGCCGTGAATGGAATCACCCTGTCGATAGACCGGGGGGAGTCCGTGGCCATCGCTGGGCCGACTGGGTCGGGGAAGACGTCACTGTTGGAGGTTCTGGCGGGACTTGCCAAGCCGACTTCCGGTACCGTTGCCCTGGAAGGCTCCGACGGCGAGCTCAGATCGGCTGTCGGGCTCGTCTATCAGTTCCCTGAGCTGCAGTTTTTCGAGGAGAGCGTTCTCGATGAAGTGGCGTTTGGGCTCAGGCATCAGGGAGCGGCGGAGGACGAGATACCTGGAATCGTTGGGAGAGCGCTTGAGAGGGCAGGACTCAATCCGGATCTTTTCCTGGAAAGGTCACCACTCAGCCTCAGCTCAGGAGAGCAACGGCGGGCGGCTCTCGCCTGCATGATAGCTCTCGACAGGCCGTTTCTCCTCCTTGATGAGCCAAGCGCGGGACTCGATCCGGCGATGCGCGAGAGACTGGTCGAGTTCATGCTCAGCATGCTTGAGGAAGGCCGGGGACTCGTCCTTGTCACACACGATCTTGAGCTGGCGGGTCTTGTTACCGGTCGCATGATCGTTCTGTCTGAAGGGCGAATCGTGGCCGATGCGGTTCCGGACAGCATATTCAGAGATGCTGCCCTTCTGGAACGGCTTTCGCTCGACCCACCACCGAAGTACTGGCTCGTGAACCGCGTGAAGAGCTTGGCAGCGAGCAAGGTCCCCGAACTGGAGCGCTTGCTTCTTCCATCAGTTGGGCCACACCTTGCGGATGTCGGGCGCAGGTGATAGATTCTAGGCGGTCTGGATGCTCGGGGAGCCGGTTTAACAGGAGCCCTCGTAGCAGCACGCTCTCGTGATCTGGGTACAGGAAGGCCCGTCCATGGAGGTATCATGAACAGAAGGATCAAGGCCCGGGTGATGAATTCCGAGGGTGTTCGCAGGGCCATTGCCAGAATAGCCCACGAGATCCTGGAACGAAACGGCGGGATTGAGGAGCTTTCCATAATAGGAATCCAGACGCGAGGGGCATTCCTGGCCGAGAGGCTTGCCGGGAAGATCGAGGAGATCGAGGGTGAATCTGTTCCGATGGGTGTCCTGGATATCACTCTGTATCGGGACGACCTGCAGACAGTAGCCGATCAACCGGTGGTGAATGAGAGCCGTATACCGTTCGACATACAGGGTAAAGTCATAGTACTTGTGGACGACGTGCTCTTCACAGGGCGCACGGTGCGTGCCGCTCTCGACGAGATCATCGATTTCGGTCGTCCGAAAGCCGTACAGCTCGCAGTCATCATCGATCGGGGACACAGAGAGCTTCCTATCCGTGCCGACTATGTTGGCAAGAACGTCCCGACGGCCGACAACGAAATAGTCGCCGTCAGGATGGCTGAGAAGGACAAGATCGACGAGGTCGTGATTCTGGAAGTCGACTCATCACAGAACGAAACCAGGCTGCCCAGCTGAAGGAGATCGAGCCCACGTGATCCGTAGAGTGTCACTCGTCATTGCCCTTGTTGCTCTGGTTGCGGTGAATGCCGGCTGCGTCTACTACAACACGTTCTACCACGCCCGCACGGCTTACGATGAGGCCGAGCGTATCCGGGCGACTCGCCCTCTTGATTCAGATCCCACACCCGGTGAGCTTGACCTCCTGGACAGGGTTGTCGAGAAGAGCGGTCGCGTGATCAAGCTCTATCCGGAGTCCTCGTGGGCAGATGACGCCCTTCTTCTGCTGGCGCAGGCGCTCTATCGTCAAGGGAAGTACGAGAGTGCCGAGATACGCCTGACCGATTTCCTCGCTCTCTATCCGGGGAGCGAACTGCGTCCCCAGGCTGAGTACACTCTGGCCGCAGTTCTGCTGGAGCGCGACAATCCGGTCTCTGCGGAGCGGACGCTCGAGGCCCTTGCGTATGCCGATGTCCCGGTCGAGCTCTCCGATGACGCCATGGTTCTTATCGGGCAGGCGAAGCACGCGAGACGGCGGTTCGACGAGGCGGCAGAGGTATACATGCTGGCACTGGAGCGTTTCCCGCGAAGCGACCTACGCGCGGAGGTGCGTCTGCTGGCGGCGGAGAACTACGTGGCGATGGGCAGACTCGAAGATGCCGCCTACCACCTGTGCGCGGCGGCGGGGGAGATCGGAGGACGGCGGCTCGCGTTCGAGGCGCGTATCAAGTTGGCGGAGGTCTATCTCGATCTGAATAAACTCGATGCGGCGCTGGATGTCCTGAGTGATCTGGAACGTCGGACGGTGAACCGCAACGACCTGGATCGTGTTCTGCTTCTGCGTGGCAGGACGTATGAGGCGCAGGAGAACTACGAGGAATCTATCTCTACGTACGAAGGCGTTGCTGCATCACACGCGCGCTCCGAGGCTGCTGCCGAGGCGCGCTATCGCATCGGTCTCATCAGGAGGGATGACTTCGCGCGGTTCGATGAAGCGACAGAGGCTTTCCGGGAGGCCAGGGACGAATCCCCAAGGAGTGATGTCGCGAAGCTGGCCGCGAAGGCGATGAAGGATATCGAGACCCTGCAGGGCCATCTCCAGACGATCAAGGAGTGGGAGGAAGAGCAGGCAATAGGAGACGCGCTGATCGACACGCTGCTCACAAGCGTGATCGGCGCAGACACGCTGCTCCCGGAAACCGCAGACGTGGATACGCTGGCGTCGGCAGTCACGGATACACTGGCGTCGGTGGTCACGGATACGCTGGCGTCGGTGGTCACAGATACGCAGGTGTCGGCGGTCACAGACACGCTGCCAACGCTTGAAGGGACTCCGGCAGGAGATGAAGAGATCATCTCGGATCTGGCGCTCGCTCGCTTCCGGGTGGCCGAGCTCTATCTCTTCAAGCTTGACAATCCGGAGTTGGCCATTGAGTACTATGCGGATGTCATCTCTCGTCATGGCGAGAGTGCGCTGGGACCAAAGGCAGCGCTGGCAATCGCATACGTGCGGGAGAGTGTTCTGGACCAGCCCGT
>JAUWBY010000382.1 GCA_030609605.1 Candidatus Eiseniibacteriota bacterium | reverse complement strand
GAATAGAGGATCTACCCGAGAGACCGCCGACCGGACCGGTTGACCTGGACGACGGCGGCGACCTGGACGGCATGGGCGAGAGCGGCGGCGAGAGCACGGCCGCCGAGACGGGCGGAGGCAGCAATGCTGGACCGTAGGCAGCTCAGGGACTTCGACACCGGGCTGGTCGTCGCGGTGCTGGCACTTGTGGCCATAGGCATTGCGATGATATACAGCGCAACCTACGACCCCGACGCAGCATCGCTGTCGCCACTGGTGCAGAGGCAGCTTCTGGTCGCCGGTATCGGAGTGCTCCTCATGACAAGCGTCGTGCTCGTCAGTCAGGACACGTTCGAGGGACTCGCGCCCGTCCTCTACGCGCTGGCGATGGTGCTCCTCGTGGCGGTCCTGATAGTCGGTGTCGGCAAGTCCGGTGAGCGCCGCTGGTTCGACGTAGGCCCCCTGAGATTCCAGCCGTCCGAGTTCGCCAAGTACGCGGTCATCTTCGCGCTGGCGCGCTACCTCGCACGGAGGAGGACGAAGCTCGATCGGCCGGTGCACCTGCTGCTACCTCTGGCGATCGTGCTCTTGCCCACGGCACTCGTCCTGCGAGAGCCCGACCTCGGCACGTCACTCCTATTCCTGCTTCTGCTGCCGCCGATGCTGTACTGGGCCGGCACCAAGCCGATACTGCTGCTCTTCCTGTTGATGCCGGTGCTCTCGATGGGGCTCGCCTTCAACTGGATCGCGTGGGTAGTGTTCCTCGGACTCCTCGGTACGCTCCTGTACGTGTCGCGGATCTTCATGGTCGACAAACTCATCGTCTTCGTCACGAGCGTTGTGACCGGGCAGCTGAGCCCGTTTCTCTGGTCACACCTTGAGGACTATCAGAGACACAGAGTTCTTGCATTCCTCAACCCCGAGAAGTATCGTTTCAGCACCGGCTACCAGCTGATCCAGTCGAAGATCGCGATCGGCTCCGGCTCGACCGTGGGAAAGGGCTTCCTCCAGGGCACGCAGAAGAACTTCGCGTTCCTGCCGGAGCAGCACACCGACTTCATCTTCTCGGTCTTAGCCGAGGAGTTCGGTTTCGTCGGGTGCTTTCTCGTGCTGGGCCTGTACCTGTTCCTCGTCGTGCGGATGTTCCGTCTCGCCGGGACCGTAAGAAACCGGTTCGCCGGGCTTGTGATAGTGGGCATCGCGAGTGCGCTCTTCATGCAGTCCACGATCAACGTCGGTGTCACGCTGGGGCTGTCCCCGGTCACCGGAATGACCCTGCCGCTCCTGAGCTATGGCGGGTCATCGCTGCTCGTTACGCTTGCCTCGGTAGGCGTCGTCCTCGGGATGAGCATGAGACGAATGGAGTACTGAGCTCTTGAGACCGATTCTGTTCCAGCTGGGTACGTTCCCCATAAGGAGCTACGGACTGCTCATTGCCGCGGCTTTCATGGTGGGCATCTGGATCGCCCGTCGTCGTGCGGCGAAGAGCGGATACGACCCGGACATTATCATCGACCTGTCCGTGATCGTCATCCTCGTGTCCATCATCGGGGCGCG
>JAUWBY010000296.1 GCA_030609605.1 Candidatus Eiseniibacteriota bacterium | reverse complement strand
ACTGGGCGTCGCCGTCGGTGATGTCGTAGCATTCACGGGCGGAGGCGGCAAGACGAGCGCGATACTGCGTCTCGTTGAGGAACTCCAGGGGTCGGGCGTAAGTGTGGTCGCCACGACCACGACGCTGGTGGGCGAACGGTTGACCTCCATGCTTCCCACGCTGATCATGGACGGCGAACCCGCTGAACGGGAGATCCTCCCGAAGCTTGAGTCGCATCTGAGGAGGAACGGCGTGGCCTTGCTCGTTCGGCCCGTGGCTGGGAAGAAGTACTCCGGACCACCCGTCGAACTCCTCAGAAGGATCATATCGTCGGCCGTGGCCGATGTCACACTCGTAGAAGCCGACGGCGCCAGGCAGCGCCCACTCAAAGCACCCGCGGACCACGAACCGGTTGTTCCCTCGGGCACGACGATCCTGGTGCCGATGGCGGGCCTCGATGCTTTGGGCTCACCTGTCTCCGCACCGGCCGTCCATCGCCCCGAGCTCGTGTTCGAGATATCATCGGAGAGAACAGTCAACCCCACACTGATGGCCGATGTCGTGGCGTCCCCTGTGGGAGGGATGAAGGGCATACCAAGAGGGGCTCGACTCCGACCGATACTGAATAAGATGTGTAGTGTTGATCGCGAGGACGCGCTCAGCACGATCGCTTCGCTGGATGCGAAGCTCCCTGCCTCTGTCGATCGAATCATCCTCGCAGACATCCTCGAGTGCGCCTTCACAGTGTTTCACCGCGACCGATGTTGACACGACGGCCGTTTTGCGGCATTCTGAATGTGAATGGGACAGAGACACGAATGTCGTCGTTCCCTGGATGCCATGTCGTGGTAGCGACGTGCATCTCATCAGAAATTCTAAGGAGGTCCGACCCGTGGCAAGAGCGTATGTGAAGATCAACGCTGAGGCGGGGAAGGAGAAGGCGGTTCGCGATGCTCTTCTCGCTCGCCAGGAAGTCAAATCGGCCGATCTCACGAGCGGTGACCAGGATATCATTGCTCTCGTTGAGTCGAACAGCTTCGACGAGCTTCTCGATCTCACTCTGAACCAGCTTCGGACGATCGATGGGGTCACGGGCACCGTGACCAACCTCATCATCGACAGAGATGACGACTAGGCGGTGAAGATGGAGAAGTGGTTGGCGTTCCGACAGTCATCAGTATCGACGACAGATGCTACAAGAACGTCAGCATCGGTGGGAAGCCGGCTGTCGCGAAGCAGCGCCGATCTGAATAGATGAGAGTCCTGAGGACGGAAATCGCGTCCCTGTCGGATATCGTCCGAGGGGGACGTTCCTAGATGGGATCAGGGTCGGTATCTTCGACGTCGCGGAAGAATCCGTCGGGGACGGTAAGTCTGACAGGTCGGCTGGCCATCCAGGCGACTATCGTACCCGTGAGGAGAGCGATATCAGCCACGATAATGATGAACGGAACTGAGAGACAGAACGTACTGGAGACCAGTACAGGGATGGCTATCCCCAATAGCTTGGCTGTTGAACTCAAGTTGAACTCCTTAGCGGTGAGTCTGTCTGGCTCTCCTTGCGATGCGAGATGTGCCATTCCCGGACACTTGGTGTTTTCCTGACTCAAGTACGATAGTAACACAGCTATATCATGCCTGTCAAGGATCTATGAAGGGATATGCCTTGTCCTTCAAGCCCGTTCCCGAGAGCGATTCAGAGCTCCGGCTAGAGCTTTCGACGCTGGCTGAGGCCCTGAAAACACTCGCGTCCACGCTCGATCTGGACTCGGTACTCGATCGCCTGCTCTATCTCACGAACCAGATGCTCGGGTTCGAGTACTGCACGATTCTCCTGATCGATGAGGATGGTACGCGTCTCACAATCGCAGCACGTTACGGATACCCGGAGAGCATCGTCCAGGAGGTAGAGCTCGCCGTCGGCAAGGGACTCACCGGCCGAGTTGCTGAAACGGGCGAATCCCTCATCGTGGCGGACGTCAGCAAGGAGAAACGCTACCTCGCGGGCATCCGGGGCGCCCGCTCCGAACTCGTCGTTCCGATGAGATTCGAGGATCAAGTGATCGGCGTCTTCGATGTTCAGAGCACGAAGCTGGATGTTTTTGACGAGCGCGACAGAGAACTCCTCAGTGTGCTGGCCGACATCGCAAGCGTCGGCATCACCAACGCCAGGAGCCATCAGGAAGCGCTGAGAGCTCGCGATGAACAGAGCCGCAGCAGAGCCCTCCGCCGCGAGATCGCATTGGCCCGCACGTTTCAGGAGCGCCTCCTCCCACGTAGTGACCCGCAGATCACCGGCTTCGAGATAGCAGGGATGAACCTTCCCGGCACGACTCTGAGCGGCGACTACTTCGACTACATTGAGCTTCCGCACCACCACCTCGGCGTGGCCGTCGCGGACGTGTCGGGCAAGGGAATACCCGCGGCACTTCTCGCAGCATCCCTGCAGGCGACGCTCAGATCGAACGTCGAGAACCTCTATTCGATAGCGACGATAATGGAACGAGCGAACGATCTGTTTTGCCGGACCACCGCCCCTGAGAACTTCGCCACGCTCTTCTATGGAGTGTTCGATACAGCGGGATCACTCACATACGTGAATGCAGGCCATAATCCGCCCATCCTGATCCGCGGTAACGGGACCCTGGAAAGACTCTCCGATGGAGGTACCGTGCTTGGCATGTTCCCTGGGCACACCTACGACCAGGGACGAGTGAGGATGCTCCCCGGGGATACTCTCATCATCTACTCGGATGGGCTTTCCGAAGCCCATGGCGGTGGTGAGGAGTTCGGAGAGAAGCGGATAGTGGAGACCGCTCGACGCGCAACGGGCAGCACAGCCCGAGCGCTCGCCTCTATGCTCATCACGGAGGCAGACTCCTTTGCGGATTCCGGATCCTCGGTAGATGACATGACCATCGTCGTCGCCAGAAAGCTCGGCCGGTAGAAACGCTCGGGCACGCAAGATGCTCACCTACCGTATACGCCAGGACACACGCCATTCCCGCCCCTCGCGCATCTGACGCAAAATGACGCACCCGGATATTCCTGATACCAAACTCGGCCGGGCGCC
>JAUWBY010000175.1 GCA_030609605.1 Candidatus Eiseniibacteriota bacterium | reverse complement strand
GGAGTTGCCCGCGGCGAACAGAACCAGGAACTGTGGGTTGTTCCACATGAAGCTATCGATATTCACACAGTACGAATCGTACGAGTTCTCGGTGCTGCCCCACGAGTTCGAGTGAATGCGCGCGCCGAGCCCGTAAGCGTTGGTGTACGCGGACGTGAGGCTCGTCGGTATCTGCACCTCGCCGACCATGCAGCCCCACTCGTCGTCCGCGCCGACGTCCTGCATCATCAGCTTGGCTTCGTAGGCCATGCCGTTGTAGTTGTAGTTGCCGGCGTTGATGTACGACTGGTCGCCCGCAAGCGTCCCGCAGACGTGCGTGCCGTGCCCCGTGTCGCATCCGTCGTAGGCGACTCCGCCGCCGTAGGTCGTGTAGTCGACGACCTTGCGGTGAGACGGCCCCGGAGCCGCCCCGCCCGTCTCCCGGAACCAGCACGAGTTGTAGTCCAGTCCCGAGTCCATCACGGCGACCAGCTGGTTCTCTCCATGAATTCCGTGGTTCCAGATCGGTGTATTGCCGCTGACATTGGACTGAACGACCCACTTCGTGGTGTCGTTCATGAGGTAGAACTCCGGCTTCTCCTCGATCCACCAGACCTCGGGCACACGCGCGATCGCGTTGACCATCTGTCTGGAGGCGTGCACCACGAGCAACTTCTGAAATCCGTCGTCGCTCGCCTCTAGCACCTCGGCGCCGAGTCGCTCGACTGCGAGCGCGGTGCCCGCGAGGTCATCGAAGATGCGCACGCGCAGGGTCAGAAACGAATCGCCCGCCCGCTTCGGGTTCTTGAATTCATGAGTGCCAATGGTGGGAGAGATCTTGTAGGCCGGGTGGAACGCGCCCACCCACGCCACGTCCGGCGAAGCGAGCAGCGATTCCGACCGATCTCCGTCGATCCTCGTGATCCACGTATCGTCCGGCACGTAGGCGATGAGCTCGCCGCCGAACGCTTCGACCGCGGCCCTTCGCTCGTCCGTCGAGGCCCCCGCGAGCTGCACGAGGTAGTAGCCCGCCTCTCCCGCCTCCGGCTCCGCCCTCAACCAGCTGTCGATCGCCGGCTCGCCTTCCGCCGGGTTGAACGGGTGGGTGAGGAGGTGGATGGTCTCACCCTGTGCTCCCCACGCTGCCGGTGCCGCCACGAGCGCCACGAGCACGATGCCCGCGATCACACTTGCGCATCTGGACACAAGTTCCCCCTTGCTTGGTGGCCCGGCCCTCCGCGGCGCCGGGTCCTGGCGTCGTCTTCCTTCTGGCTCTCAGCGGTCCCTAATGAGGTCAGTAACACCCTTCCATCCAGATATCATCGATCATGACGCCCGCATCCCCGGCCGCGCCGGGGCCGCAACCGTTGTCTGTGGTGTGGAAGATGAACTTGAACCCACCTGCCGCAATAGGAGGCGCCGTGAACTGGCCGATGTCGTAGCCGATAAGGGCCGTGCTGCCCCAGCCGTCGCACATACCGAAGTCCCCCCAGTACGCACCGAAGCTGTAGTAGCTCTCCCCGTCACAGGTCCCCAGGTACTCCACGTAGTCATTGTCGACGGTCGGTACTGCGAAGTGGATCGCGAAGTGAACCGTGCACGACCAGGCGTTGCCAATCAGGACGAGCGGCGTAGACAACTCGTTGTGGAGCCCCGGCGGCACGAGGCTCGTGTCCGCATCATCCCCGCACCACCACGAGTGCGGATCCGAGTAGGCCGGACAACTGCGGTCGATAATGTGCCACCAGTCTCCCGCCGCCGGGGGACCGTGGGCTCGCAGAGACCGACACCGTCCTCACAGTCGTCGTAGAAGTACACGTCGCCGGTCGCGAAATCGAACACCCTGATGTCGTCCACCTGAAACGCGCCACCGTCGGAGACGTAGAGGCCGTCTTCGTCAGACCATGCACCGTCCGATATGAACCGGAATCGCACACGTACCGGATCTCCGAACCCGGACAGACTGAATCCGCTGTCGCCGCAATCCTGCCAGCCGCCGCTCGACCCGCTGTACCCGCTGTTCAGATTGACCCATGCGCCGGTGCTCTCGGCCTGCACCCACGTGAAGTCGTACTCGAGTTCGGAGTCGTGGCGAAAGGCGAACGTGAGCACCGGGAGAGCGGGGTTTCGCTGGTTGCGACCTGGCGTGGTGTCGGAGTCCGGCCTGAACCTGGCCTTCAGCTCGCCCCAGGACATCTCCTCGACGGGTGAGCCACCGAGATGGATCGGGGGAACCTCCAGTCGCTGATCCCACGCGTTCCCGTAGCCGTCTCCGCCGGCGAAGGAAGGGTCCAGCGTGCCGCACCAATACGAGTACGAACCGCTCGGATGTGCGTAGTAGGAGTCGATGTGGAATCGTGGTTCAACGTCGGCGGTCAAATCACGGTGAGTCCACTCACCCTCGCCGTTCTCAATGTCATCGTACCAGAAGATCCAGTTCACGCGCGAGTGCCTTGGGGACAACACCGTGGAGGGCGGCCCGGCGTCACGAATGTGGCTGGCTGAAGCCGGACAGAGGACCGGAAGCAGAAGAGCGACCACACAGAGGAGCGCGCCAGTGAGCCTCATTGTTGCCTCCTTCGGTCTGCCGGTTCCGCACCTCTATCTGAACATTGCCTTCAGCCTGCCCCAGCTGCTTCGCTCGACCGGCGATACGTACCCCTCCAGGTACACGTCGTCCAGCACGAGGCCCGCGCCGCCGCCCGCTCCCGGACCGCATCCGTTGTCGGTCGTGTGCATGGTCAGACGGAACGCGAACCTGTTGTCCGGTGCATGGTAGGGAACGAGGTCGATGCCGATGAATATCGCCCTGAAGCTCCACCCCGAGCACGACCCGTAGTCGCCCCAGTAGGTGCCGGAGTGATGCCACGTGGCGCCACCGTCCATCGTGATTTCCTCGGTCCAGTGGTCGTCGTCCACTGTCGGGACCTCGGCGTGGAGGATGAACCGCAGCGTGGTCGCGAACGCGCCCGCGAGATCGATGACGGGCGTCATCAGCCAGTTGTCGAGCCCAGGCGGGATGAGCGTCGTGTCCGCGTCGTCACCGCACCACCAACAGTGCGGGTCCGAGGACGCCGAGCATCGCTTCTCGACGAGATGCCAGTAGTCCCCCGCGATCTGTGGCAACACGGAGATGCACTGCCCGACCCCGTCCTCGACGTCGTCGAAGAAGTACACGTAGCCGCCGTAGTAGTCGAAGACCTGGATATCGTCGACGTGGAACGCGCCACCGTCCGAATTGTAGACAGCGTCCTCGTCGGAGTACGCAGCATCTGAGATGAAACGGAAACGCACTTGGAGCGGGCTGTCGTAGTTGAGGAGCACGTAGCCGTAGACGCCGATGTCCTGCCACCCGCCGCTCAGGCCGTCGTAGCCACGGTTGAGGTTGACGTAGTAGCCCGTGCTCTCGGCTTGGACGTAGGTGTAATCGTAGTCCGGCTCGCAGTCGTGCCTGTACCTGAACGTGAGCACCGGGTAGACGGCCGGCGGGCTGCTCAGGTCCAGCAACGGCAGCAGGAGGCGTTCGTCCCACGCGTTGCCGTAGCCGTCCCCGCCCGTGAAGTCGGGGTTGAGCTCACCGCACCAGTAGGAGTAGGTGCCTCCCGGCCATGCGTAGTACGTATCCACGTGGAAGCGTGGAGTCGCCGTGGCCGTGTTGTCGCCGTGTGTCCAACCTGTCCCACCGCTCTCGTTGTCATCGTGCCACAATAGGATTGCCCTGTCCCTGGCGGGAGGGACCGACATGTGCGCGGTGTCTTCTGTGTGTTTTGGGGCGGCCATTGAACTGGAGACAACCAGCAGGCAGCTGAGACATGCGGCGGCCATGAGGCGCAAGTGTGCGCTCCTTCCGTCTGGTAGGGGGGGGAGTGCGGAAGCGCGCGCCTTCTCCGTGCGCGCGCGCCCATTATACCACGTAGTGCTCATGTCGGCAAGTGTGCAGGGGGTTTCCGCGGTCGCCGCCGCAGCTGCGTCCCCGTGACCCGGCCGCTGCTGCTGCGCCCCCGTGACCCCCACTCCGGCCGCGTCCCTTAGAACTCGAGCTTGCTGGGCATCCCCTTCACGTAATCGAGCGGGAACGTCACGATGATGCCCCGGCCTTCCTCTGCGAGGTCGCCGACTATCTCCTCCAGTCCGGCGACGAAGCGCTCGACGGCCCCCTTGTTGATCGACAGGAGGAAGATGTGGCCGAACGCCTGGCCCTCGGTGAAGACCCTCGAGAAGTCTAAGAACAGCGGGACCTTGGTCAGGAACCCCTGAACGTTACGCGCGTCGAGTACGGTTGCGCTGGTGGCACCAACCTCCGTGAAATACTCCACGATGGCGTCGAAGTAGTCGGGGTCCCGTAGTTCGAACAGCAGCATGCGCTGCTCCTCGGTCGTCGTCACAGGGGTCGCCGCCGTCTCCATTGTACTGATCCTGTCGTGAATCTCGGTCGGCGACGAGGCCGTGACGAGCAGTTCCGTGAAGGAAGGGTCTGAGAGGAGGCGCGCCACTTTGGCGAGGACGCGAAGATAGTTGCGCGCCTCCTCAGGTGGAGCGACCATGGCGACGACGAACCTGACCGGGAGTCCGTCCACCGAATCGTAGTCGATGCCGCGCTTGGACACGCCGATCGCGGCAACGATGCCGGAGAGACCCATTATCTTCCCGTGAGGGATTCCCACTTCCTTGCCCACGCCCGTCGTTGCCGTCTTCTCTCGCTCGTTGAGGGCCTTGAGAACGGTACTCTCATCGACGTTCTCGAGAGCCGGGTTCTTCTTCAGGAGAGCCACCATCTCCTTGAAGAGATCTTCCTTCTTGCGTGCCCTGAGGTTGACGTCGATGCTCTCGACCTTCACTGCTTCAGTCAGTTTCATGTTCGTGTTCCTCCGGATGCCGAGCGCCGTCTTGAGGACCCCGATGCCTCAAGGGCATACTTCGCAAGTGGGGGCCCGACGATCTCGTTGACGAGGATCGAGGCGAGGACGATGTTGACCATCTGTCCCATGTAAGGCAGGTGTGTGAAGGCCTCGGTGTCCTGAAGCACGAGAATGAGACCGATGGCGACTCCCGCCTGCGGGAGGAGTCCAAGCCCGAGGTACTTCTTCGTGATCGCGGACTCCTTGGCGGCAACTGCGCCGAGGTAGGCGCCGCCGTACTTGCCCGCCGCTCGCGTGATCAGGTAGACCGCTCCCAGCACGCCCGTCGCCGCCAGT
>JAUWBY010000361.1 GCA_030609605.1 Candidatus Eiseniibacteriota bacterium | reverse complement strand
AGCGCCGAGTACTCCCTGAGACTTGGCAGGAAGCCCCCGTTCTGTCTCTCCCTCTGGATTCTCAGGACGTTCACGATGTCGGCGTCTGCTGTCGCATCTCTGATATCGTGCGTGACCGTGACACCGAGTCGTTCCACCTCGGCTGGCATGAACGTGCTCGGCCCGCAGAGTGTGACATCTGCTCCGAGCGCCTTGAGTCCCCATATGTCGGAGCGTGCAACGCGTGAATGAAGTATGTCGCCGACAATCGTGACGCGCTTGTCCTTGAGGTCTCCGACGTGCTCCCGCATCGTGAAGAGGTCCAGGAGAGCCTGAGTCGGATGCTCATGCGGTCCATCACCCGCGTTGATGATGGAACCATCGATGTGGTTCGTGAGGAAATGCGGAGCTCCAGGCGAGGGGTGGCGCATCACGACCATGTCCACCTTCATCGCTTCGATGTTCCGCGCGGTGTCCCTGAGCGTCTCGCCTTTCTTTAGGCTTGATGATGAGGCAGAGAAGTTGAGCACATCCGCCGACAGCCTCTTCTCGGCAAGTTCGAACGACATGCGCGTTCTCGTACTCGCTTCGAAGAAAAGATTGACGACCGTGATACCTCGCAGCGTAGGGACCTTCCTGACCGATCGATCGAGGATCTCGCGGAACGTCGATGTCGTGTCGAGGATCGTGACTATCTCGTCACGTTCGATCCCCTCGAGGCCAAGGAGGTGCTTCCGTGTCCAGATCATGTCTCCTCCCCTCGAGGCCAAGGGTGGAACACAAAAACGGGCCACGCAAGCAGTCGCCAGCGATAACCCGTTTCCCTGTTCGGTCTTTTTCTCACCCTTTCTAGCCTCGCAGTGCTAGTTTAAAAGGCGTCTCCCAATATCATCCGACAGTCTATTGCGATTCCGCTTCGGGCGCAAGCGATTTGTTTCGCCCGGGAGAGAAATCCGGCGAAAGCGGCAATCCTAGTCTCCCTTGAGTGGGACAATGCAGAGGAATCTGAGGCGTTCTTCACCGGTGTTCGTGAAGTTGTGCTGCTCGTTTGGGTCCACCAGGAGGGAATCCCCGGTCCGAAACTCGGCATCGCCGTTCTCCGTCTTGAGAATGCCCGTGCCTTCCAGCACATAGATCACGTGCTCCCAATCATGCGTATGCCACGGCGTGTGACCGCCGGCTCTGAGCTCGAAGAGCCTCATGGCGGCAGTCGGTGCGCCGTCAGCAGAGGTCACAAGACCCGCCTTGCTCACTCCGTCCGCCCCCTCGATGCTGATCATCTGAGGAACGCGGTCATCGCTTGCCATGTGCTTCATTGGGGATCTCCTGTTGGGTTAGATCTCGAGTGGCTCATCAGAAAGCTCCTGTTGGGCCGGACTCCGATCGCGTGCCCGCTGGTTGTTGCTTTGCAGGAAAGGGGATCGTTGATCGACCCCCTTTCCTGGACCATGCAGCAGTCGTGGCCATGCATCTACTTCAGCATAACCATCTTGTTCGAAGCCACGAAGCCCGGCGCCTGGATCCGGTAGAAGTAGACGCCACTGGCGCACTTCTGGCCGGAGTCATTGGTGCCGTTCCACATCACGTAGCCACTGCCCGCATCCAGCTCATTGTTGAGCAGAGTGCGGACAACACGACCGGCGACGTTGTAGACCTCGATCGTCACAGGTCCGGCCTCGCTGATGCTGTAGGCGATCTTCGTGACCGGGTTGAACGGGTTCGGCTGCGCATGCGCGAGCATGTTCCGGTACGCGCCCTCAATAGGTACGTCCGTCGGGCTCGTCGTCGGGAGCTTCCCGAAGTAGGTCATGATGTTATCCATCAGATTGACCCTGTCGTGAACGCCCGTCGCGTAGTAGCCGCTCGGCAGGAGGCTGTCCATCATGAACTGCATGCCGAAGCCGAGAGCCACCGTCTGGTACCCGAGCGTCTGGTGTGTGTACGCAACACCGGCCGGGAGAGGCGTCATGTCGACCTTCACGTACTCGACGGCCGTCTCAGCACCGACAGTACCGGCGTAAGGCTGGATGACGTC
>JAUWBY010000147.1 GCA_030609605.1 Candidatus Eiseniibacteriota bacterium | reverse complement strand
ATGAAAGGACTTCCGATGCGCCGATTCGGGAAGATGCTTCTCACCGCCATCCTGCTATTCGTTCCACTTGCCGCGGCTTCAACGTCCGGTTCGCTCGGCGACGTCTCGCACGGTGGCGCCTTGCATAGCGGGGGTGCGAAGTTCGCGTTCATCGACGAGATTGCACCGGGCGATCGGTGCATAGGACTGTCCGTCTTCCAGGGAACCGAGATCGAGGAGTTCGAACTCGAGATCCTGGGAGTGGTACGGGATGTGTCACCGGGGAGCGATCTTATTCTCGCCCGGGCCGAAGGTGAGCTGCTGGAGAAGACAGGTATCATGCAGGGTATGAGTGGAAGTCCCGTCTACAAGAACGGTCGGCTGATTGGAGCGATCGCTTCTGCCTGGTCTTTCTGTAAGGAACCGATAGCGGGTATCACCCCTATCGAGGAGATGCTTCGCGCGTATGACATGCTCGATGAGATGCCGCCTTCGACGGACACACCCGGACATGCTGCCGGCCCCGCGTTCGATCGCATCACCGGCGGGGAGGTTCGGGGGTCGCGCGTGGCGTGGGTATCGAGGGCCGCGGGAATCGGAACCGGCAACGACCCGGAACAACTCCCGTGGTCGTCAGCAGCTCGTATCCCCGAGACCGCATTGAGTGAGATGAGTGCTCCTGCAGAGGGCGCAAGACTCGCGCCGCTGGACGTACCTCTCTTCGTGTCGGGACACGATCCTCGTTTCCTCAATGGAGCTCGCGGAATTCTATCAGGCTCGTCCTTGACTCCCGTTGCAGGAGGAACGTCGGAGAGTGCGTCTGGTTCAGGGGAAGGCGCCGTCGAGCTTCTCCCCGGGTCTTCTGTCGGTATCCAGCTTGTGCGTGGTGACGTCGACATGATGGCCAGTGGGACGGTGACACACCGTGACGGCGATCGCGTCCTCGCGTTTGGACACCCGATGTTCCACGCGGGACCGGTGGAGCTCCCGATGGTCGGAGCCTTTGTGCACACGACGATGCCGATGCTCTCAGTATCGTACAAGTTTACCTCCGGGACTGATCTCATAGGTACGTTCTATCAGGATCGACGCAGGATGGTGGCCGGTCGACTGGGCAGTGCGCCCAGAATGCTGCCGCTCTCGGTCACAGTGATTGCACCGACAGGTGAGGCGCGTGAGTTCGGATTCGAAGTACTGCGATCGCCGGCCTATGCATCGCTTTTCTCGAGTCTGGCCGTGGCGAATGCCATCTCCGGAGTCACCAAGTCGGTGGGACCGGCGGATGTCACCTTGCGAATCCGCCTCGTGACGGACGAAGGCGAGATCGACTACGCGAATCACTTCTACAGTGAGATGCCGGCCTTCCGGAGCGCGGGTGAGCTGGCGACCCTCATGGACATCGTGCTTCTGAACGAATTCGAGCGTCGTGAGATTGAGGGCATCGAACTCAGCGTAGAGTTCGATGAAACCCGGCGATGGGCGGCCATCGAGCGGATCAATGCCGACAGGACTGTCTATGCCCCAGGGGACATCGTCGGGATCAGAGTTGTTCTCCGCGATTGGCAGCAAGGACTCACTGAGAGGACGCTTGAGTTGCGCGTTCCGGAATCCGAGCAGGAGGGTCAGGTCTTCCTGTGGGTCGGCGGGGCGCAGGAGTACCACGACTGGGAATCGAGCAGGCTGGGTAATGGCCTTGTGCCCAGGAGCTATAGTCAACTCATCGACCTGATAGATCGGTCGCGTTCAGAGGACACCGTCGTTGCGCAGCTTCTGTCTCCGAGGCCCGGGCTCTCCCTTTCGGGAGACGAACTCCGAGGCGTCCCCGGAAGGGCGGCGTTGACCATGGCGTCCGTTGCAGCCAGCGGGACCGCGGCACGCAGCGAGATGACAGTGCTCGCGCAGGACGAATTCACACACGACCGGTCTGTGATCGGGATTCATCAAATCCAACTGACAGTCAGAACAGATCGATAAGGAGGAATAATGCCGCCAGCGGCTGGAACGAGATCCTCAATAGTGCCGATTGTGATCCTGCTCGTGGCCCTGACGACTTCAGCCGGAGCGGTCTCAACATCGTATTGGCTCACGGATGAATACCGGGAGTTCCTGGATGGAACGCCGACCGGGGTTTCTCTCCTCGAAATCGGACGCGTGGTTTTGGGGCCGACTGTTGAGAAACTGGAGACTCCTGAGGCTCAGTACGTGTGGGGCGCGGTCAGCGGAAGTGATGGAGCGACATACATAGTCACAGGAACGCCGGGCAGGCTGTACCGGATCGGGCGAGGTGACTTCGAACTTCTCCTCGAGATGGAGACGCAGGATCTTCCGGCGATCGCGGCCGGGTCGGACGGTATCATCTACGTGGGGACATCGCCAGGCGGAGAGATCTATCGGGTTCGTGCAGGTGAGGAACCGGAGCTCCTGTGTGATACGGGTGAGGGATACGTCTGGAGCATGGTCTGGTCTGAAAAGCACGGCCTTCTCGTCGGGACGGGAGAGGCAGCCAGAGTTATAGCCGTTGATTCCAAGGGGCAGATGGAAGTCATCTACGAATCGAGCGATCTCAACATCGTCGTGCTCGCCGTCATCGGAGACAGAGTTCTTGCAGGAACCAGCGGAGATGGTCTCTTGCTCGACGTGACACCTGGCAGAAAGGTCAGCGTTGTTTACGACACGCCGCACGATGAGATCTCCGGCGTTGTCTCTTCCAGTGACGGTACTCTCTACTTTGCTGCGACCAGCATCAGTCTGGAGGACGTGTTCGACGAGTTTGCGGATCCAGGGCTGCCTATCGGCGATGGTTCAGTCTACAGAGCAAGCGGGGGAGGGGCGATCGAGATATGGCGCTCTGAGATCGCGCCCGTTGTCTCGCTGGCTGCCGGGCCGAATGGATCCATCTGGGCAGGAACCGGAGCCGGAGGTCGCGTGTTCTCGGTCAGGCCCAGCGAAGCGGGTCTGGTGGTCGATCTTGACGAGGAAGAGGTCCTGGCGATGCTCGGGGGGCCGGAGGGACTCGTTTTCACCACCGGGAGACCCGGATCCGTCTACGCGGTGAGCGTGGGAAGATCGGAGTCGGGAAGGTACGAATCCGAAGTGCTCGACGCGACGACATCCGCATCCTGGGGGCGTTGCAGTGTCAGAGCGGAGCAGCAGGGTGGTCGTCTCACCATCAGTAGTCGCTCGGGCAACATCGAAGAGCCGGATGACACATGGAGCACGTGGTCTGATCTCGTCGATGGCTCGATTGCCAGCCCACGGGCCCGTTTTCTTCAGTGGGCAGTCGAGTTTGATCGCGGTCGGGGTTCAGGACCGGTCATGCACGCTGTCGAGATAGCATTCCTGCGGGAGAACGTGGCTCCCGAAATCGTGCGGGTAGAAGTGCACCCGGCCGGGGACGGTTTCTCCGATCGTGAGAACTCTGCCGGCAGTGCGAGTCAGACTCTGGCCTCTGGGGTCGAAGTGAAGTACTCCGTTGCTGTCTCAGAGCGTTCCGCTCTGGGTGCGCCGCCGATAGCCAGAGGCCTGAGAACGGTGGAGTGGATTGCCTTGGACATGGATGGAGACATCCTGTCATTCGACGTCTATGTGAAGCGCGAGGGCGATGGGGAATGGGGCTTGATGGAGGAAGGGCTTGAACGGACCCTTCACACATGGGACTCCGTTTCTATGCCGGACGGGGACTACCGGATCAAGATCGTCGCCACTGACGCGCCGGACAATCGGGCGGATCTTGCCGCGAGCGCGGAGGCGACAAGCCCCGTCTTCACTGTGGACAACACTCCCCCCGGCGTCGATGGCATAGAACTCAAGCGCGACGGAGCAGTGGTTGTAGTCACCGCGAGCATCAGAGATGCAGCGAGTTCCGTGGCCGACGTCGAAGTGTCGATCGACTATGGAGAGTGGATGCCGGCGTTTCCCGTTGATGGGATGTTTGATTCGCGTTCTGAAGAGGCCACGCTCAGGATTGAGAACCCGTCACCGGGCGAGCACGCCCTAGCGGTTCGGGCAGCCGACAGAGCCGGAAACATCGGCGTAGCACGAATTGTTGTGAAGTAGCTTCCGGCAGGAAACTCCGAAGACTACATATAGAGATGCTGAAACCCTGGGAGTGAATCTGGTGTCGAAGTAGTGGGCGAGTCATGCCCGCGTCCGTCGAACTTGGATCAGGAGACGTGCCGTGGATTGCCGGGAAGCAGAGATACTCATCCAGACGGAACTCGACCGCGCTCTGATGGGCGACGACGATCGCTTCGGCGCGACCGAGGGTCCCTCGAGAATGACACTTCTGGAGGAGCACACCGATAGATGTCCCCGATGCGCGGCACTCCGGCTCGAGTATGCGGCGATCGATGCGGCCCTAAGAAGCGCTCCGGTCGACAGAGCCCCGGTTTGGCTGGCTGCCGCCATCATGTCCGAGATCGCAGAGACGTCGACTGCTCGACGGTTCGCCCGACCGGTCGGTCTGAGCGCTACGGTAGCAGCCGGCTTGGCGGGGGCCGTTCTCGTCCTCGTCCGTTCGGGAACCGGGCAGGCGGCAGGGCGAGCACTGGGTGCACTCTCCTCGGCGATATCATCGCTTCTTGGATCGGTTCTGGATGTCATCGCGGGTTCACCCGGGCTTCAGGCTGCTCAGGGATCCGATATGGCCTTCGGTGTTCTCTGGGGACTCGTTACTGTCTCGGTTGTGTTCATAGCTATCTCAGGGTTCAGGATGGCGCGCGAACTGACCAGCGAGCTGCAGCCGGTCTTCCCTCGCTAGTGCGAACAATCTCAATACAATGCTGACTACTTGCACCTTCGTGAGATCTGTCTCGAGACGTCCGTTAGCTTGCCTCACGTCCGCGATACCGAACGCGAGTTCTGTGGCGCATGCAGCGACGTGCGTCGGCGAGCGAAAGCACAATCGGCTGTCTGGTACTGGCGATGAATGCTACGTCAGAGGGAGGGACGTTGGCAGACCTGATGTCGCGGGAAGAGACGGCTCCCGTTCGTCTCACTCCGTAGAGATGAGATCCGCCAACGCCGGTGCGGAGCTACTGATCCTGGCCGGCGACGCTGCCAGTCCGGTCGGTGCTGGGTGCGAGCTGGATAGGCTTGCCGTTCTCTTCGATATCGATGGCATTCCGCTTAACGATCACGTGGAAGATGATGAGGCCGATTCCGACGAAGAGCGGGACCAGGGCACCGATGGCAGCATCATTCCATATGCCGAGAGTGATGAAGCCGATGACCTGAGCGATGCCGATTCCGAGCAGAGCGATGCCCCATCCAAGCGCCGCGTTGCCGCCGCGTTTCTTCGCGGGACGAATGATCGTCGGATCGTAGATGCCCTTCTGGAGAGCCAATTCGAACGCTTCCTTGCGTGTCCGGTCCGCGCTGACGAAGCCCTTGACAATCAGCATCACCATGAGCACTCCAGCTCCGATGCTGACCAAGGCGGTCATGAAGCCAAAGAACACAGTCATTGTCAATCTCTCCTTTCTTGGCCCAGGCCACCCTGCCGGTGTCTCCGATTCTCCGGGTCCGTTGACGTGATGGCTACCGAGCTGTCTGTTTCCACATCTGCCATTGCTTTGTTCACAACCTATGACATCGCATCGTGTGGGTGTGTTTCATATGATAGCGCTCTATCAGGAGCGGAGACCCGGCACGTCGCCCGAAACGGCGGCATGTCAGGGAAAGCGGTCCCGCTCGGCAGTGTTTTTCGGGTATGAAACAGTTTGGATCAGCAAGGGGTTCTGTTACCATTATACGCTGGTCTTGGCAGACGGGCGTGCGACCATCCGGTTCAGGTTCCGCGGAGTCGCACACGCCGGTGTGGAGGGCCAATGGTTAGGTCAGATTCTCCGCGCGCCGACACATTGACGGACGAATACCTGGTGGCGGGGGTACAGGCT
>JAUWBY010000205.1 GCA_030609605.1 Candidatus Eiseniibacteriota bacterium | reverse complement strand
GCATCACGGTGGATGCAGTTCGCGACTAAGGGACAGGATTTCGTAGCGAAGTGATACGCGGGGCGGCTTTCGAGACGCTCCGCGTGGGCTTTTGCCGCAGGGCGGTTCCTGGCAAACCATACTGGAAGTACCCTCTCGATGGTGCCTGTGCGAATACCACTCAATCGACCGAGCGTGGCACACCACTTGCTCTTATGCAGGAAGACGAGTGTTCCCGGAAGCCGCCCTCCGGTACCGTGAGGTGAGGGGCAGCGGGAGCGGACGGAGGCAAGCAATGCGCTCGCCCGCTGGGATGATCTACCCGTGGGCGGAGCGGAATGCCGTGAAGGATACTGTTGGGGGAGGAACCGGCGCTTGAGACTACGTACTGAGGACGTAGAGGGGATTGAGGTCAGGGAGGTCAATAGCCGGCACTCACGAATAGACGCTGCCAGAACCATAGGATGGTCAGTGACGGTCATCGCTGTGGGGTTCATGGCCGCAACGACTCTCCGGATGGACTGGATCGCATGGGGAGCGGTCGGCATCATGAGTGCGATGGCTTTGGGTACCGGCCTCTTCGCGTTTCCGGTGGCGAAGCGTCACTACGTCTCCTTCTGCACGGCCGTCTACGTGGCGACTCTCGCCCTCTTCGGGATTGCTGTGGCAGCCTGGGTCGTTACGATCTCCGGAGTGATCCTCGCGGCGCTTGTGCACAGACGCGATGTAACCTACTTGCTCAGGGACATTGGAACGCGCGTCCTCGGGATTGTCGCGGCCGGTGCCTGCTACATGGCTATCGGTGGCAAGATCCCTCTTATGGGGCTTTCATTCGGGGATGTCGGCAGGTTCGGCACGATGTTCCTTACGTTCGGAGCTGTGACGGGCATTCTCCGCATGCTCACGGGGGACCATCGGAACGAGCCGCTTGGAGAGTACGTACGCTGGCTGCGGACACGGGGGGTTGTTGCGGAGCTCGCAATGCTGCCGCTCTCAATGCTGGTGGTCGCATCGTACATTCCAGGATCGCCGGCTACGTTCCCGCTTCTTGCCATTCTGCTGATAGTCGTTGGCGCAGCGGGGAAAGGGCTCTGGGACACAAGCCAGGGCCTTGTGAGACGCGTTGAGCAACTCAAGTTCCTCAACGATGTAGGACAGACGATGTCCTCTACACTTGACATGGATGAACTCGTCTCTTCGATCCACGAGCTCTTGCGTGAGCGTCTGCGAGTTGATGCGGTCTGCCTGACTCTGTTGGACGAGATCAGTGAAATCAAGGGAACCTGCATCTGTATGGCCGACGGGGAGAAGATCGATGTGTCACGACTGAAGCTCGAGCGCTCTCTTGTCAGCCGAGTCACCGAAGTGAACAGGTCAATTCAGGTGGACGATCTCGCGCAGGAGGCCGACAGATATGGCCGGGGAGCGGATGGCGACGGAAGCGGAGCACCGGACTCCCTCCCGGTGAAGAGCTGGTTGGGGCTCCCGTTGGTCATAGGCAAGCGTCAGATCGGCGTTCTCTCCGTACAGAGCTACACGCCGGGGAGCCTCGGAGGCGAGGAACTGGGATTCTACGAGACGATTGCCTCAGAGCTGGCGCGTGTCGTGGAGAACATACGCATGCACCAGCGCCTGGAGGGAACACGAGCCACTGCTGAGGAATGGAATGTCCGTCTGGAGAAAGAGGTTGAATCGCGAACCGCCGAGCTGCGTACTACGGAGGCGGAGTTGGAGGCGCTCAATCGGGATCTGGAAGAGAGAGTTGAAGAACGGACTCAAGACCTGAGTAGGATGCAGGCGAACGTCGTGCGCTCCGGCAGATTGGCTGCCGTGGGTGAACTCGCCGCCGGCGTCGCGCACGAACTCAACAACCCGATCGGTGGCATTCTTGGCTTCGCGCAATTCGATATTGAGAAGCTCTCCGGAACCGGAAGCGACGGGCTGGAGCAGAAAGAAGTGGAACGCTTGATTGAACACCTGTCGCAGATAGAGCATGAATCGAAGCGGTGCAGGGACATCGTGGCAAACCTCCTTGTCTTCTCAGAGTCGTCCGGCTTGCTCCGGAGGACCGTGAGCATAAACGACATCGTCAGCGCGACCTCCGAGATCATGGCGGAACAGTTCCGAATGAGGGGACTTGAGATACACACAGAACTGGCCGACTCGCTTCTCGGAGTGTACGGAAGTACTGCGGAACTCCAGCAGGTCTTCATGAACATCGCCCTGAACGCCAGGGACTCCATGGAGACGGGCGGCCGGCTGAGCGTGTCGTCGATGTTGGTCGGAGCGGGAACAGAGAAGCCCGAGGTGGTGGTCAAGTTCAGAGATGAGGGCTGCGGTATCGCAGAGAATGATCTGGAACGCATATTTGAACCGTTCTTGACCAGGCGCGAAGTTGGCAGTGGCACGGGATTCGGACTGTCGGTCAGCTACGGTATTGTCTGCGAGCACGGTGGCGAGATAGAGGTGCAGAGTGCTGTCGGAGAAGGTTCCACGTTTGCTGTGCGGCTGCCGGCCGTTGTGACGGGGACGGTTTCGACACGTGGCGACAAAGCGACGAGGTGCCCGCTTGACTACGCCTGACCGCATGAATGAAGAAACGCTGAGAGATGAGGGCCGTGAGCCGGAGGGTGCGGGGGCGGTGGATCGCCCGGTCAGGCTTCTCATTGTGGACGACGAGGAGATAATGCGGACTTTCCTCAACGAGGTTCTCCGCGATGAAGGCTACGAGATCGAGCTCGCAGCATCAGGACGAGAGGCCGTCGACCTTCTTGTCGCAGCCACGTTCGATATCGTGCTGACGGACATCGTGATGCCCGAGCTGGATGGACTCGGAGTCGTAGCGGCGGCGAAGGAACTCCCATACGAGGTCGATGTGATAGTAATGACCGGATACGCATCAATGGAAACGGCGGTCGAATCGATGAAGCTCGGAGCAGTCGACTACATCACGAAACCGTTCAATATCGATCAGATACGCATCATCGTGGCCAACCGGGTGAAAGAGCGCAGTCTCAAGAAGCAGGCAGCCGAGGGTGAGTTCTACAAGGAGCTGTCGCGCAGGGACGGCCTCACCGACCTCTACAACCACAGGTTCTTGCACCAGCTACTGGAAACTGAGATCAGTCGGGCGGGGAGGTACGATCGCAGCGTCAGTCTTCTCATGATCGATATCGACAACTTCAAGCTCTTCAACGATACCCACGGGCATCCGGCAGGTGACAGGGTCCTGAAACAGATGGGGCACACGCTGCGACGTCTCTCCCGGAACTGTGACTACGTGGCCAGATACGGTGGAGAGGAGTTCGCCATAATCGTGCCTGAAGTGAGCACCGGCGCAGCAGCGCGGATGGCGGAGCGGATATGCGCCATGATCGACGAAACCGAGTTCGAGGGTGAAGATGTGATGCCTATCGGGAGGCTGACGATCAGTATCGGTGTTGCTACCTTCCCGGCGCAGGCATCCACGAAGGATGAGCTGATCGAGCGTGCGGATCAGGCGCTCTACAAAGCGAAGGCCGCGGGGAGGAATCGAGTGGCCGTCCACGGAGCGGGGACCATCAACTAGTCCTGAGTGTAGGAGAAGAGAGTTGTCTCACGAAGGCCCTGCGTCTTAGGCGGGGCTTTTTGCTGTTGTACCTGAGAGCGGTTGACATGCTGGTGGGTCGCTGCTACGTTGTTCGGCGGCGAAGGATCCGTTGGGGGGAGAGACTTGGAAGCTGTGGCGGGTGGACGGCGGGACACAGACCGTCAGTGGATGGAAGCTGCTCTCAAGGAGGCCCGACTGGCACTTGAGGAGGGTGAGGTGCCGGTAGGTGCCGTCGTGGTCCTTGGAAACAGGATTATCGGCCGCGGTCACAACCAGGTTGAAGGTCTCGGCGATCCCACCGCTCATGCGGAGATAATCGCCATAGGAGCTGCTGCCCGCTCAATGGATGCACCGCGCTTGACTGGGGCAAGCATCTATACTACGATGGAGCCTTGCCCAATGTGCGCGGGGGCGATCGTGCATGCTCGCCTCAGGCGCCTTGTCTTCTGCTGTGTGGACCAGAAGGGTGGATACTGTGGGTCTTTGGGGAACATCCCCGATGACCCGCGCCTGAATCACCAGGTCTCCGTAAGCTCGGGCATAATGGCAACCGAGTGCGCAGCGCTGGTGTCTGATTTCTTTGTGAAGCTGCGCGTGAGGAACAGGTGAGGGCGGCAGGTACCAACGGTACACGGTGGGGTGACAGAGTTGGTCGATCGTGACGGTCTCGAAAACCGTTGTACCCTATGGGTACCGTGGGTTCGAATCCCACCCCCACCGCCAGAATGTCATACGGAGAGGTGACTGAGTGGTTGAAGGTGCGCGACTGGAAATCGCGTGTACGTTAAAGCGTACCGTGGGTTCGAATCCCACCCTCTCCGCCAGCCGTCGGAATGCGAGAGATAGATGTGGGGATGTAGCTCAGCTGGGAGAGCGCTGCCTTCGCAAGGCAGAGGCCGGCGGTTCGAGCCCGCTCATCTCCACCAAACTCA
>JAUWBY010000301.1 GCA_030609605.1 Candidatus Eiseniibacteriota bacterium | reverse complement strand
GCTGGTTCAGACAGGCATACTCGAAGTCGGTGACTGCTTTGTTGTTGGCACGGTCGACGGCAAGGTCCGCGCTCTGTTCGATGAACGAGGTAAGAACGTCGAAGCGGCAGGGCCATCGCAACCGGTACAGATATCCGGCCTGTCGGGGGTTCCACAGTCCGGGGATATCCTGGCGGTGGTCGCGGACGAGCGGCGGGCACGCGACATCAGCGCGAAGCGTCGTCAGCAGCAGTGGGAACGCACAACACGCTTCCAGCACAGAGTGACGCTTGAGGATCTGCATAAGCAGATCGTCGAAGGCGCCGTGAAGGATCTGCGAATTGTCATACGCGGGGATGTCGATGGTTCGGTCGGCGCGCTCGCAGATTCGCTCGAGCGGCTATCGACGCGCGAGGTCAGAATCCAGGTTATTCGCAAGGCCGTGGGTCCTGTGACTGAGACGGACATACTGCTGGCCGCTGCCTCGAATGCTGTCATCGTCGGCTTTCACATTGGAGCGTCGGTGCGTGTCAGGGAACTGGCTCGCCGAGAGCATGTGGAGATCCGCTTGTACAAGGTGATCTACGAGGCTGTCGAGGATATCCGAGCCGCCATGGAGGGTATGCTGGAGCCGGAGCACCGCGAGGTTGTGGTGGGAACCGCTGAGGTACGCGAGGTCTTCCGCATTCCAAACAGGGGGCCGATCGCTGGTTCCTATGTTCTCTCGGGTGTTGTGAAGCGGAACACCAAGGCGAGAGTTGTACGGGACGAGTTGGTCGTGTGCGATGGTGTAATCGAATCTCTGAAGCGTTTCAAGGATGACGTTCGCGAGGTGCTGACGGGGTTCGAGTGTGGAATCGGCATTACGGGAATGAACGATGTGATGCCCGGCGACCTCATCGAGGTCTATGATATCGAGGAGATCGCCCGGAGGTTGGGAGCGCCGACCAACGCCTAGGAAAGCGTGAGAGATGGCATGCTTGTATCTACACTGAAGGTGGATTTGCTCCTTCGCGAGAGCCGTTCACTGAAAGATCGCAGGCGTGTCCTGAACAGCTTGAAAGGCAGGATTCGTTCGAAGTTCAACGTGTCGATCGCCGACGTCGGCGGGCAGGATTCGTGGCATCGGGCAGTCTTGGGCGTGGCGGTCGTCTCGAATGACGGCCGTTTCGCAAATGAGATGCTCTCCAAGGTGCTCCGACTCATCGAATCGGAGCCGAGGGTCGAGGTCGTGGAGCAAGTACTAGACCTGGGACGATAGCGGATCCAAGGAGGGGGAGGTCCTGTAAGTGGTGCACAAGCGCGTCCTGAGAGTTGCCGAGGCGACCAAGAGAGAGCTGGGCTTCATCCTGGACCACAAGATCAACGATCCCAAACTTGGCCTTGTGACGGTAACCAGGGTCGACATGTCCGATGATCTTCGCCACGCGAAGGTGTACGTGACGACTCTCGGAGATGCCGAGGACAAGACGCGAGCCATCAGGCGCCTGGTGCGCGCACGTGGTTTCATTCGGTGCGAGCTGGCGCAGGCACTCCGCCTACGAGTTGCTCCGGAGCTGAAGTTTGTGCGCGACGATTCAGCCGAGAGATATCTTGAGATCAAGGGTCTACTCGACAAGATCGAAACTGAGGAGGAAACATCACGTGCCGGACGCCGATCAGCGAGCGAAGATACAGAAGACGCTGACGAGTGATGGGCCGTTCCTCGTCGTGTCGCACCAAAGACCGGACGGAGATGCGATAGGCACCAGCCTTGCGCTTGCTGCGTGGCTCAGAGGACAGGGCAAGGAGGTAGCGGTCTGGTTGCCGGATCCCGTGCCCACGAACTACCGCTTCATTCCCGCCGTAGGAGAGATACTTGAGAGCCTGCCGCCGGATCTCTCAGATACGGTTGTGCTTCTTCTAGATTCCCCGGACATCGATAGGGCGGGAAATGCGACCGCGTTGCTCCGCAAGGCGCGGATGATCATCAACATTGACCACCACACCGGTAACACGGAATTCGGTGACCTCAACCTTGTCGACACCACGGCGGCAGCAGTAGCCCTCATCGTGCTGGAACTGATGGAAGAAGCGGGAGTAGACTTGGATCCGGAGATCGCGTCGCTCCTCTACGTTGGACTCCTGGCTGACACAGGGGGCTTCCGACACGGCAACACGGATGCGCGCGCTCTGGCCGCAGCGAGCTATCTTGTAGAGAAGGGTGCTGACCCCGCGGAGCTCTCCAGGAACCTGTTCGGTGAGCTACCGGCAGGTCAGATCCATCTTCTGGGACTCGTTCTCAGTTCGCTGGAGCTCGAATGCAATGGACGCGTGTCTCTCATGTTTCTCACCGACGAGATGAGAACGCGGACAGGTGTCTGCGAAGAGACGCTCGAGGGGCTCCCGACCTACGGGAGGATGATAAGGGGTGTTGATGTCGCAGTACTCCTGACAGAGGACTCCGGAGCCACCAGAATCAACCTCAGATCCAAGGGTGTGGTCAACGTGAGTGCTATTGCGGCGACACTGGGGGGCGGGGGGCACGCTGCGGCCTCGGGGGCGGCGGTTGATGCTCCGATCGATGTCGCGCGCGGGATTGTCCTCTCAGCCATTCGGGATGCCCTGGAGTCGATCAGATTATGAATAGGCTCTTCGTAATAGACAAACCGTCCGGACTCACATCGCACGATGTCATCGACAGAGTGAGACGCGTGCTGGGTATGAGGCGGGTGGGACACGCCGGCACGCTGGATCCTTCGGCAACGGGCGTTCTACTCGTCATGACGGGATATGCCACGCGTCTCGCGCAGTTTCTTGTCGAGACGGAGAAGCAGTACGCGGGGCAGATGCTTCTGGGCGTAGCGACGGACACGCAGGATGCCGACGGGAAGGTCATCGCGACCTGGGACATCGCGGGAATCGAGAGGGCGCACGTGGAAAGCGCCCTGGCGGCATTCAGGGGCGACATTGAGCAGATCCCGCCGATGACGTCGGCAATCAAACAGAACGGGGAACGGCTCTAT
>JAUWBY010000127.1 GCA_030609605.1 Candidatus Eiseniibacteriota bacterium | reverse complement strand
CGGGCGACGGATGCGATCTGGCTCAATTACTCGTTTCCGGTGGTGTTCTGGCGAGCGCTGTGCCGCACCTCTCGACGCGTGGTCTCTCGCGAGGAGCTGTTCGGTGGGAACCGCGAGACGTTCAGACACTCGTTCCTTAGTCGTGGATCGATTCTGTGGTGGGTTCTACGGACGTATCGTAGTCGCAGGCGTGGGTATCGCGAGTTGTTCAGCACCGGCGGCGGTGCAGGCGTCCGCTTGACGGAGTTACGCCGACCTCGAGAAGCGGACGATCTGGTGGAGAGCGTTCGCGGCGCTGGCTAACTAGCGCATGCAGCCGACGAGCTTGGCTGTCACGCTGGCTGCCAAGCGCTGCTGCGCAGCGCCCGCACCCATCGCGCCGGCCTTAACGCTCGCAGCTGATGCGCGGATGTTTGTCAGGGAGCATCTTGCTTGGCGACCTGGACCCAAGAAAGGAGGTCATCCTCTTGAAGAAGCGCGGACTAGCCCCATTTTCTGCTTCTAATGAGGCGGAACAGAGAAGTGGCTGATCTTGCATATGCCTCCCAAATGAGGAGAAAAAGATGAAAATCAAGACAACAGCACTCCTTTCGGCGTTCATCACGCTCTTCTTAGCTTCTGAGGTTCTTGGCGGTTGGGTGACAGAAGAGGTGACTACGTATGGCGAAGGAGCGAGAGACACGACTATCAGTTATGTCCAGAAGAACAAGACGAAGACTGTGAGTTCAAAAACAATGGTCTTTGACTTCGAGAAAGGGATGTTCTACTTCCTTGTTCGCGAGCACAAGGTATATTGGAGTGGCACGCCTGAAGAATGGCTGCAGGGTATGGAAGAAGGGCAGAAGCAGATGGAGGAAGCCCAACTGAAAAAGATGACTCCTGAGCAAAGGGAAGCGTATAGCCAGTATATGAAGCAAATGAACGAGGAAGCCGAGAAACCTACCCCCAGAGAGGAAATCGAAGTAGAGGTGAAAAGGACCTCCGAGCAAGCCACCATAGCTGGCTACTCGGGCCGGAAATACGAGGTGTGGGTTGATGGAAGATTGAAAGAGGAGTTATGGGTCTGCGCGGAGATAGATCCACAAGATGAGATAGACCTCCATAAACTTGAACAGTTCACCAAAGCGATGGGGGGACTCAGCGAAGAGGGTTCCTACGAATCTTCCCCCGAGTATGTGAAGATAGCAACTTATATGGAACAAGGGCTTGTGCTCAGAAGCGTAACATACGATGAGGAAGGGACTAGAGAGCAGGTAAGCGAGATTACAAGACTAGAGAACAAGGATATCCCGGCTTCCGAGTTCAACGTACCCGAGGGCTACAAGAGGTTGAGTACTGCAGAATTCGTCAGCCTTATGATGCACAACTGAAGTATATGGGGGGATCTCGCTCTTGAATCTTGCTGAGCAACATGTGGTTTAACACCCGCTTGACCTGGCAGAAACGGTGGCGACACTTGAGTTTTTGGCTGAGACAGCATGGGAACGTTTACTTCTAGAATCTATAGATCATCTGCATAGAGCGTTTCTGCAGGTGAGCTTATGCGCCAGCTTGGGTGATTGGGTCAGGCGGACTGAATGGACTTGGCGACAGCCTTCGGGCTGGCTCCAAGCGCGAGGAGGGAACGCACCAGGAGATCGATGGAGACAGAGGAGTCGCCTGCTTCCATCTTGGCTACTCGTGACTGACTGGACTTGAGCTGCTTGGCAGTCTGGACCTGAGTGAGCCTGTGTTCCTGCCTCTGTTCTCTGAGAGCCCGGCTCAAGGCGAGCTTCATCTCGTGGTTCGTTGGACTCCTCCTTCCTGGTGGCACAGTGATGCCGGATGCAGCATGGCACAATGATGCCTGTTGCTGCGGGAGGAGTCCATTCCATCACATGCAGCCGACGAGCTTGTCTGTCACGTCAGCTGCAGGCACGGATGTTAGACGGCCATGCCTGCGAACCACTGAATTATCGAACCAGGAGGTCACCATGGCAGACGTGCGACAAAGCGGTGGGCTGCGGACAATCTTCTCCTTCTTCCTCGGTCTAATGGTGACTGCGTTTATTGGAGTGGGCGTATATACATTCCACTCGTCGCCCCAGACGGAGTTCGATCTCCAGATCCAGGACCTCAACCGCCAGGAACGGACGATCAGAGACTCACGATCTCCAGATGAGCTGACGACTGCGGATCGGGACCAGATCCAAGAGCTCGACGATGAGCGAGACGAGCTGAGAGACGCTGCGCGGGTGGTTCAAGTAGCATGGGGCCGAAGCACGAGCATCATTCTCATTGTGTTCGCAACGCTCGCCATGGCCGTGTCTCTCTTGCGCGCCGATCAGTTGCCGGTGATCAGCAATGGCCTGTTGCTCGGCGGCGTTTTCACGATGGTCTACGGTGTCGGATGGATCATTGCCACCAACACATCTGTCGCCCGGTTCGTTGTCATGACCGTCGCACTCGTGATCACGTTGGCACTCGGCTATGTCCGGTTCGTGCGCCGTCAGGCGGTCCCGGCATTGCCGGGTGGACGGAGCCTTGGGAACGGCGAAGGGCTCGCGGACATCGAGCAGCGCGTACGACAACTTGAAGAGCGGATGAACGAAGCCGCGAACGCACTCGGACGCAAAAGCGATCGTTCGCCGCTGCCCTGAGTCGCGAATGCCCGCGTCCACCCTCCGCTCTCCGAACTCAGTTTGCCCTCAAACCGAACGGCGCAACGCGACGCCGATTTGCGCTTTAGACCCATATGTGGTAACCTGTGCAGTTGTGGCTTGTTACGACATCAGATGGACGCGAAACTGTTGGAGGCACGAATAAGAGGCACCATGACGAGCAACGTCGGAACGGCGCTCGGCCACATAGCCAAACTGGTCGCCATCGTCCTGGCATGCACTCTTGGCGCAGCCGCCGTTGCAAAGGCGGCTCCCATGAACGGCGAGTCGGTAGTCATAGGACAGCCTGACGGCTCGATGCTGGAAGTCCGCGTGTGGGGCGACGAGTACTTCGCGCACGGCGAGACGATCGAGGGGTACACGGTAACGCGTGATGAGGAATCGGGATTCCTGTGCTACGCGCGGCTGTCAGGAGACAGGTGCAGTCTCATCTCGACCGGCGTGACTGCGAGCGATAGACCTCCCGTCGATCTTGAGAAACACATCCGTATCGCGCAAGATGCGGCGCGTAAGCAGGCCCTCCGCACGCGCGAGGAGTTTGAGCGTCGGCAGCTCGAGACTCTGAGTTCACCCGTGCACACGGGCCGACCGGGCACGACGACCGGCGAGGTCGTCGGGATCACGCTCATCGTAGACTTCTCGGATGACCCCGCGACCATCCCAGCCGCGAACTTCGACGACTACTGCAACCTGCCCGGGTATACCGGGTACGGCAACAACGGATCGGTTCGCAATTACTACTACGATGTCTCGGAGGGACTCCTCACGTACACAAACTACGTGTCTCCCCAGTACTACCGGGCGCAGAACACCAAGGCCTACTACACCAACCCGAGCATCCCGTACGGCCAGCGCGCGCAGGAGCTTGTCGCCGAGGCGCTCGCGGATCTCGACGCGTCGGGGTTCGACTTCAGCCAGTACGACTCCAACGACGATGGCATCATCGACGCTGTCAACTGCTTCTACGCGGGAAACACCTGGAACAACTGGGCTGAGGGTCTCTGGCCGCACGCCGGGTGGCTTGCGTGGTGCGCCGATGGGGTCTGCACGCAGCGCTACCAGATCACCAACGCAGGGAGTCAGCTGTCGCTCGGCACCTTCTGCCACGAGAACGGGCACATGCTCATGGGATGGCCCGACCTCTACGACTACGGCGGCGACTCCGCGGGCGTCGGTGTGTACTGCTTGATGTGCGCGGGCTGTTTCGCCACGAATCCGAATGAGCCGTGCGGGCACCTCAAGCTCGATGCCGGCTGGGCGGACGTCACGGAACTCTGGGAGCCCACTGTCGGGCTCACGGTCTCGGTGGACGGCAACGTGATGTACCGGTTCGGAAGGCCGGGCCACGCAAACGAGTATTTCCTCGTCGAAAACCGCCAGCCGACGGGCCGCGATGTGGGCATCACGGACTCCGGTCTCGCCATCTGGCACATCGACACGGAGGGAAGCAACAACAACCAACAGCAGACACCGGAATTCCACTATCTGGTCACGCTCGTCCAGGCCGACGGCGATTGGGATCTCGAAAACAACAACGGTGATGGATCGGACTTCTACCACGCCACGCGCTATCCGGAGTGCTCACCAACGACCTACCCGGACACGAGATGGTGGGACGGCGAGGACTCAGATGCGGGGTTCTTGGATATCAGCGCATCGAGTTCCTTCATGACGTTCGAGTTCGGACTCATCGCGTACGAGCTTGAGATTGATGCTCCCACGCTCGCGGCGGAAATCGAGCCGGCAGCATCGATCACCTACGCCGCAACGCTCGAGAACTACGGCACCGTGACCGACATCGCCACCTTGGCGGTGTCTCAAGAGGATCTCCCAGCAGGAATCACGGAGAGCGACTGGACCGCCGAGTACCGCGTGAACGGCGGCGCCTGGATGTCCTCTGCTACCGATGTCACGATGGCTGCCGGTGAGATCGCACAGGTAGACGTCCGCATGACGGACACGGTCGGCACGACGACCGGCATGGCGCTGACGACGTTCTCCGCCACAAGTCAGGGTGACGGCAACATCGAGGCAATCACGGCGTTTGCGACGTTCGTTGGCCTCCCGTCGATTCTCCTCGTGGACGACGATGGCGGCGCCTCGTACGAGAGCTACATGGAGACTGCGCTCGCCGACACGGGCTATGCGGTCCGAACATGGGATACCGCCGTGCTCGGTCGCCCCACCGCCTCGCTTCTCTTCTCCCACTGGGCCGTTCTCTGGACAACGGCCGACGGCGACGCAACCGGCATCGGAGCAGAGGACGAGCAGAACCTCATCGACTATCTGGATGACGGCGGCAATCTCATGCTCTCGAGCATGGATTACCTCTCGAGCCGCGCTTCTTCCAACGATTTCATCCAGAACTACCTCCATATCGACTCGTGGACGTCCGACAGCGCGTGCTTCATTGTGACCGGAGTCGCCGGCGACCCGATCTCAGACGGCATGTCGCTCGGACTCCTCAGCGGACCGTTCCCTCCAAGCCTGAGCGATATCATCTCGGCCTCCGGCCCTGCGGAAGCCGTTTTCACAGCATCCGGCACAACGAGAGGGATAAGACTTGAGGAGAGCGGTCACAGGATCGTCTTCCTCTCGTTCCCATTCGAGACCGTCAAGGTGGAGAACACGATCCCGAGCAATCAGCGGAGCCTGACGGCTGGCGTTCTTACGTGGTTCGATGAGACGACCGGAGTCGCGGACAGTGGAGAGGTCGGCAGATTCGGCATTGCGCAGAACTACCCGAATCCGTTCAACCCCGTGACAAAGATCGCGTTTGCGATCCCGGCGGATGCTGAGCACGTGACGCTCAGGATCTACGACGTCGCGGGGAGGACTGTCTCCACGCTTGTTGACGGACCACTTGCAGCCGGACCTCACGCGATCGTCTGGGACGGAACGAACCGCGATGGCGAGAGGCTCGCATCCGGCGTCTACTTCGCGCATCTCGATACGGGCAGCAGCAGCGCAGTCAGGAAAATGACGCTCCTCAAGTAGAGGAGTTCGCTCTTCAATACAGAGGAGTACGCTGGATACGATGAGGAGTGATACCGCAGTGCCCAAGATCTTCGTCGACGCCGATGGGTGTCCCGTCAAGCAAGAGGTCTACCGCGTGGCGCTCCGCTACGGCGTCCACGTCACGCTCCTAGCGAACACGTGGATGCGCATTCCCGAGGAGGAGGGATTCGAACTCATCGTCGTGGAGGACGACTTCGATGCCGCGGACGACTGGATCGTCGAGCACGTGAGTAAGGATGACATCGTGATCACCGGAGACATCCCACTTGCGGACCGCTGCCTCAAACTGGGCGCACGGGTACTCGGCCTGCGTGGCCTCGAGTTCACCGAGGACTCGATCGGGGAAGCGATGGCGAGCCGCGAACTCTCCTCCGCGCTTCGCGACCTCGGGATCCTGACAGGAGGGCCCAAACCCTTCAACAAGCGTGACCGGTCCCAATTCCTGCAGCGTCTCGATGCGATGTTCTGAGTTCGGTCAAACCGGGTACAAGGTGACCCACCTTTGCATGTCTGAGTGTGCGATCGAGGTCGCACGGTAGCAGCATGAAGAGGCGAGGGTCAAGAGTGGGATCGCGTTCGTGGAGGATCTGGAGCGGGGAACGATCACCTCTGGAAGCGTTCTTGTGTGCGAGGTTGTAGAAGTGCTGGTAGATAGTGATTTTGGCGAAGAAGTCATCTCTTGAGGAGAAGGTCTCGATGTCGAAGAAGTGTGGTTCGATGGTTGCGTGTACGGACTCGACATCGGCGTTGGCATTGCAGCAGCCGGGCGGTATGTAGGTGTGGGTGGCTCCCATGATCTTTTCGATGGTGTGAACGAAGCCTGAGAGCTTCTCTCTGATTGTTCCGCCCTCGAACTCGGATCCGTTGTCGGTCTGTATGTTGACGTCGGTGGTGTCGATGCCGCATTCCTGGAGATGTTCGAGGATCCTTCTGACGGTGATCTCGGCGTAGTTTAGGGAGAGG